>CALAFU010000111.1 GCA_937891325.1 uncultured Candidatus Melainabacteria bacterium
TTTTTTATTAGTAATTTTGTCACCGAATTACTTAACATATACAAGAATGACATTAAGGTTTGTTTTCGATTTTTATGTCACCCTGATTTTTTTGACAAAGCGAACAAGCGAAATGTTGAGCTTTGTGAGCCTGTCCCCGTGTGACAGGTCGCAATGTTCTTCCAATGAAGTTTTGATATATTTGTCAATTTTTGTTTAGAAAAAATTTAAAGTGTATTGAGATGTTGTTACGAGTGAGTTATAATGGACTTATAATAAAAAAGGAGTTAATCTATGAAGATGAGAAAGAATAAAGCATTTACGTTAGCTGAAACCTTAGTTGTAATGGGTATCATTGGTGTAGTTGCAGCGTTGACTATTCCAAAATTGAGTGCATCAACAGGTAATAAGGAAAACGTGGCAAGAGTACAAAAAGCATATTCAACAATTAATGAAGCCTATGACAGGGTTCAGGCGGAATATGGTAATATCAAACGTTGGCCAGCTCGAGATTTTGATTGGAATAGTAATAATGCAACGGATCTTATTGGAAATAGATTGGCAGAATATTTAAAAGTAACAAAAAATTGTGGCAGAAATACAAATCAAGGGTGTATGCCATCGACACTTAGATTTTTAAATGGTACTGCCTATTCAACAGGCGGTAATGGATATCCATTGAACGATGGAAGTAGTTCAGCATATAAGATGTTGTTGGCTGATGGTTCATCATTTGGACTTCAAGTTGCTTCAGGTGTTATCTACATGTATGTAGATATTGATGGTCCTAGAAAAGGAACTGCAACATTAGGTAAAGATTTATTTGATTTTTACTTAGGCTCCTCAGGACATTCAAATCCACTTAGACTTACTACAGATTATGACGGACGTTTGATAAATTCATCTGATTTATCAAATAATTTCACATCAGGCTTAGGGCTTGGAACTTGGATTCTTCAAACTGGTAATATGGATTACTTAAAAGCTACAAGTGGTAAATGTAAAAATAATAATAAGACCTTAAGTTGGACTAATACAAGTTGTAACTAAGAAAATTTAGAATAACAAATCAAAGCGCCGAGGTCTTCACCTCGGCGCTTGGCTTAGCAAAAGATAAATATTTTGCCCTTGTGTTAACATTGACAAGATCCCGTAATAAATACGGGATGACATAAGGTTTAGTATTTACTTTTCCGTCATACCGCACTTGTTGCGGTATCTTTTCTCAATAAGTTAATAAGTATTTTAAAGTCGAGTTATTATTAAATTGTCATTTTAATTATAAATGACTTATCGTCTTATAGACTTAATACCTTATAGTCTTTATTTTACAACCTTTCAAACCCTGGGGAAGTTTGAGGCAAGTTTTGATACCCTTTGTTTGCGTAAACAGTTTTTCTTATGTATCTATCAGTATAACCACCTTTTTTGAACAGTTGTTTAAGAGTGTTTTCTCTTTGTAATAGAGGGTGTTGACGGTCGTTTTGTTCTGGATAAATTTCTAATAATTCACTCCAAACGGCAGCTTCCATTGTCCAAGCGTAAGTTTCTTCTGCAAGAGAGTTATATTCGTCTTGATGTAATGCTTCGTGTGCTAAAAGCGCCGCAAGCGCAGCTGGAGGCGCGTCTGCATGACGTGGATTTATAAATATATACAATTGGTTTTTCTTTTTCCAACCTAGTGCATCAAAATTTTGATAGTCTTCTTTTATTTGACTTAAGTCTTTAAATTGAATTTTTACGGGTCTATCGGTTAAATTATAACCGATTAAGGCACGTCTTGAAAAATCAGCTGTTGTGTTTTTCATCATGTCTAACGCAACTAAAATAACTTCGTCGCTACTGATTTTTTTATATTCTTTTTTCAATTGTTCTAAATATATATCGTCATATTTAGGTGGATAATTTGAGCGTGCTTGTTGTTCAACAACCTCTTCTTTTTTGAAAATTGCGGCATGCGCCATAGGTGGTACAAAAAATGTCATTAACATTGCTATAATTATAATTTTCTTTGCTTTCATACAATCCTCACCAATTAAGTATAACTATATTATAACTATATTTTTTGTAAATTCAAATTTTTATTTTTGTAACTTTTGTAACTAATTTATATGTTTGTATTATAATAAATTTGTGGAGGTAGGAATAATGCTAGAAAACGGTTTAATTATAACAGTTGTCGGAATGGGCGTGGTATTCTTATTCTTAACTTTATTGGTTGTTTGTATGAATTTAATGGCGAAAGTTATCGTTGTTATTAACAAATTTATGCCAGAAGTTACAGAAGAAACTGTTCCTGTTAAAGTAAACAGAGCAACTGAAGATGACGTTGCAGTAGCTATTGCTGTTGCAAAAATGAATATGTAATTAATAATTATTAGAAATTTAAAAGGGATAAAAAGAAATGTCAAAAAAATTAATCAATGTTATGGATACATCTTTTAGAGATGGTTTCCAATCAGTATTCGGCGCAAGAGTGTTGGTAGATGATTTTTTACCAGCTTTAAAATCAGCCGTAGATGCAGGTATCAAACATTTTGAAGTTGCAGGTGGTGCTAGATTCCAAGCTCCAATTTTCTTCTGTAATGAAAATGCTTTTGAAACTATGGACAAAATCAGAGAAACTGTTGGTCCAGATATCAAATTACAATCTTTAGCACGTGGTGTTAACGTTGTAGGTTTAAACTCTCAACCACGTGACGTTATTGATTTACACGCTAAAATGTTTGCAAAACACGGTGTAAATGTTATCAGAAACTTTGATGCTTTGAACGATGTAAACAACTTAATTGATTCAGCTAATAGCATTAAAAAATACGGTTTACAACACGAAGTTACAATCACTATGATGGAACTTCCTTATGGTTGTGAAGGTGCTCATGATGTTGAATTCTACAAACAAGTATTGAAAAACATCTTAGATGCAGGTATTCCATTTGATTCATTAGCATTCAAAGATGCATCTGGTACTTCTCACCCAAGAAAAGTTTACGATACAGTAAAAAT
>CALAFU010000112.1 GCA_937891325.1 uncultured Candidatus Melainabacteria bacterium
ACCATAATAAAAATTGGACACTTGAAACTTTAACTAAGAAGGACACAAGTGGTTTAGATTTGGTTGAAAAGGACTTTAATTTTATAAAACGATTTTAAATAGAATAGGGCGTTTTTGATTAAAAAATCAAAAACGCCCTATTTTTTATACTTTATTAATCAAGTGATAAGTACCAATTATAAAAATCGGTAATACCTTGTTCTAAATCAATTTTAGGTTCCCACCCCAATTCTTTGATATGAGTTGCGTCCATCATTTTTCTTGGAGTTCCGTTTGGTTTTGTTTTATCGTAAACAATTTTACCTTTGTAACCAACAACACGTTTAACGATTTCAAACAAGTCTTTCAATTGAATGTCGTCGCCTTTTGTGATGTTTACAAGTTCCCCAACTTCGTCGTAATCCTTGTTTAACAACAAGTAAACACAAGCATCTGCTAAATCGTCAGAACACATCATTTCTCTGTAAACTGAGCCGTCACCCCAAAGTACAACGTGGTCTTTGTATGCACCGATTTGGTTAAGGATTTCTTCAATGTTATTATCATTTAATTTTTCATCAAGTCCCCAACCTAATTTATAGCGTTTTAAGTCTTTTTTGATAGCTTCAAAATCACCATTCATAAGTAATTTAGCTAAATGAAAACGTCTTAAAATCATAGGTAACAAGTGAGCTGTTTCCATATTGAAGTTATCACCAATACCGTATTGGTTTGTTGGCATACCTGAAATGTAGTTTGTGCCATATTGGTCGTTATAATAACGGCATAATTTGATGATTGCAATTTTTGCTAAAGCGTAGGCTTCGTTTGTTTTTTCAAGTTCTGAAGTCAACAAGCAACTTTCCTTCATTGGTTGAGGTGCCATTCTTGGATAAATACAAGATGAGCCTAAGTTAAGAAGTTTCTTTACACCGTGTCTGTAACTTGCATGAACAATGTTTGTACCAATCATAAGATTTTGGTATATGAATTCAGCTGGATATTTTGAATTAGCCATAATTCCGCCAACTTTTGCAGCTGCAAGAATTACGTATTCAGGTTTTTCTTTATCAAAGAATTCTTCAACTGCTGCTTGGTTTGTTAAATCAAGCTCCGAATGAGTTCTTGTGATTATATTTGTAAAGCCTTCCTTTTGAAGTCTTCTGTAAATAGCTCCACCAACAAGTCCTCTATGACCTGTTAAAAATATTTTTGCATCTTTTTCAATCATATAAATTAGCCTTCTTTTACTTTTGTTATTTTAAGGCGGGCGATGCATTGCATCGCCCGCCAAATATAATTATATATTAAACTTCTTGAGGTACAAGTACTTTGTAGCCGTGTTCTCTTAAAGTTTTTTCTTTCTTAGCTAATTCTAAATCAGAATCAACCATTTCGTTAACTAGAGCTTGTAAATCATAAGTTGGTTTCCAACCTAATTCAGTTCTAGCTTTTGTGCTGTCACCTAGAAGTAAATCTACTTCTGCAGGACGGAAGTAACGAGGGTCAACTTCGATTAATGTTTTACCGGTTGCTTTGTCGATACCTTTTTCATCAACACCTGTACCAACGAATTCTAATTCAATTCCTAAACGTTCAAATGCCATACGACAGAAATCTCTAATTGAAGTAGTTACGCCTGTTGCTAAAACGTAGTTGTCTGGGTGGTCTTGTTGTAAAATTCTCCACATACCTTCTACGTAATCTTTAGCGTGGCCCCAATCACGTTTAGAATCTAAGTTACCTAAGTATAATTTATCTTGTAAACCAACTTTAATCTTGGTTGCAGCCATTGTAATCTTACGAGTTACGAATGTTTCACCACGTCTTGGTGATTCGTGGTTGAATAAGATACCGTTAGAAGCAAACAATCCAAATGATTCACGATAGTTTACGCAAATCCAATAAGCATAAAGTTTTGCTACTGCATAAGGTGAACGTGGGTAGAATGGAGTTGTTTCCTTTTGGATAGGTTCTTGAATTAAACCGTATAATTCAGAAGTTGATGCTTGATAGAATTTAGTTTTTTCTTCCAAGTGGTTCATTCTGATAGCTTCTAAAAGTCTTAATGTACCCAAAGCATCACAATCAGCTGTA
>CALAFU010000113.1 GCA_937891325.1 uncultured Candidatus Melainabacteria bacterium
GACATTAAATAAACACGAGGATATTAAGAGAGAGAGTATAAAAAAATCTTTTTTCTAGAATTGTTTTGCTGGGTATGCATTAACTGCTGTTTTTGCATTTAAGAATTGCAATCTAGTCATTAAGTCAGTATTATTAACCATTTGATCTTTTGCTTGAATCATCATTGATTCACGAATGCCTGATGTAAACATACTGTTTTGTAAAGCCATTGAGTTTGTAACTCTTGCGCGTGTTGATGTTGCTCTTGTTGCATTCTTTGCAATTGCACTTGCACCAGCTTGTTGAGCTTCGTTTGTATTAGCTGTTGCGTTTGCTGCTGATGTAGCTTGAGATGTTTGTGATTTAAAAATACCTTCAGCAAATGGGTTAACTGATGCTTGTAATGATTTTCTTGCTTCTGTCATTACATCGTTTTGAACAGTTTGTCTATAATTTGCTGTGTTATATACGTTATTGTTTGTTGATGTTTCTACAGCTTGACCTGCTTTTGATGCAGCTCTTTGAAAAATAGCATTTGTTACAGAATCAATCATGTTCTTGTCAATTTTTTGAGCTATGAAATTAGTTGTTGTTGTTAATCCTGTTGTCATAATACTTTCTTCAATATCCTTATACTTATTTAAGTTTTTTTTTGTTAAAAAATTGCCTTTTTTATTTTAACCGAGTTAACAATTGTTAACAATTGAGGCGAGGCTATAAGCCTCGCCCTCATGAGCGTTTAAGTTATTTGGAACAAAAACTATTTTTCACATTTACAGCAGAATTTCATTGCATGTTTTGCTTTATATCTTAATTCTCTTTTAATTGTTCTGTAATCTGCTTTTTGGTCACATTTTAAGATAGCTTTAAAGTCTTTATCCATGCATTTTAATTTTGCTTTTAAGTCTTTAACATCTTGTTTTAATGTTCTTTCAGCATCTCTTACTGCTGATTTATCCAAGCAAGAAGCGCTTAAAGTTTTACATAAACATTTATGGTCAGCCTTGATTTTATCTTGAATACAGTCTAAATCGCCGTCATATCTGTCTTCAATCTCCATAGCCTGCTCTCTTTGGCAAGTATCCAAGTTTAAACGGCAATAAATCTCTTCACGTTTTTGGTCTCTACAATCTGAATAACAACGTTTTGCACTTTCTGCACACTCTTCACAAGTTGGTTTATCACATTGTTTTTCACATTTTGGTTGACAACCACAATCGTCTTTTTTAACCGGACAGCCACAATCTGAAGCCAATACAGCACTACCTGTTGCTAAAGCCATTGTCAAAGATAACGCCATCAATAATTTTTTCATAAGTTTCTCCTTCTAAACATTTCAAATTATTTTTAACACTTTCCATGTTATTTATCCCAAGAAAAAATACTATATCCGAGTAGGCATAAAATGTATTCCCCACCAGAAGGTATATACATAGAGAATATTAGCGTACAAGCAAGGGCGGATTGCTTTCAGCAATCCGCCCTTGCTTGTATTAAAATGTTATTGAGATTCTGAAACAAGTTCAGAATGACGTTTTATTTTCAGTTATTAGTTCCAAACGCTTGTATCATCATTTAAGATAATCAAGATATTTTCACCTTTTTTAGCTTTGTAGTGTAACCCTGGAGTAACTAGACCAAGTACAAGACCAACAGAGCAACCAATTGGAGTACCGATTGCAACGCCTGTACCTAATTTAGCTGGGTTTGGAATAAATCCAAAACCGATACCTGCGCCTGTACCAACAGCGCCTAGACCTACTGTCCAACTTAGAACTTTACCGAAAGTCATCCAAGGACCTTCTTTAAGTTTTCTGTCTTTTGTAAATGGATCAGCATCAATAGCGTAAGTTTTACCGCTTGGAAGAACCATTGTTCTGAATTTTACGCCTACTCTTGCGTTTTTATTGAACCATTTTGTTTTTTGAAGTGAAATAACTTCACCTGTAATATATGTATTTGCAGGAATTACAAGAGTGCCTTCTGTTGTGTAAACACCTTCTTTGAATACGAAGTTTACACAGTCACCTACGTGAGATTTTTTAGACCAATATTTTTGGTCAAAAGCAATTCTCAAAACATTATCCTTCATGATAATTTTTCTTAGGTTTGTAACTTGAACTTCGTTACAAGGTGCTTTTTTAGAAACATCTAAGTGTTCTGTTGTTTTAATTGTTTCTTTTGTATTTTTATATTGAGGTTTAACAAGATTGATTTTTTGATACAACTTGTACAAAAGAACCGCAGCTTCTGCCCTTGTTAAGTTTCTATTTGGTTCAAGTTTTTTGATATTTGGGTGATTTACATATAAACCATAAGAAATTGTTTTAGCATAAGCATTTGTTGCCCAAGTTGGAATTGCTGTATAATCTATAAAACCTTTTAAATTTGATGTATCAGCAGTTTTATCTTTAGTAATATGACTGATAATTGAAGTTGTTTCAGCTCTAGACAAAGCTCTGTTTGGTTTAAAGGTTTTGTCTGGGTAGCCATAAACTAAGCCCAATTGTTGAGAGCGTAAAACATCAGCATAGAAACCGTCTTTTTGACTTACGTCATTAAAGCAGTTTTTAATTTTTACATTCAAATTTTCATTCGATAAAACTTTTAATAAAGAATGAACAAATGCAATGCGGGTCATTGTTGCATCTGGATTAAAGTAACCTTTGTCATCAAGAGTCATAATTGAGTTCTTAACAACAAAATTAATTTCTTTTGATGCCCAATAGTTAGATTTTACATCATTGATTGAATTTGGTGCCGCTAATACAGGTAGAAAATTGAAAGCTACCATTAAGAAAGCCAGCACGCTAGCTAAAAATCTTTGCATATTTACCTCTTTGGTTAGTGTGATAGTGTAATTACAAACTCTATTATAATATATATTAATATATTTTTCAAGATAATAGGACTAATTGCACTCTGCGACAAGGTTTTAGCAGAGTAAAACTCTGAAATTTCGTTAACATTTTTTCACATTTAATAAAAATTACTAAAGTTTTAGTAATTAAGTGTCGTTATCTACACTTGTAAGAGGTATTAAGAATAGTTGTATGGGGGTATGTGTATGACAGAATTTCAAGTTAGTGGAGTACAAGACACTCAAAATAAGGGTAAAGCAAAACAAAAAACTCAAGTAAAAAGTGGTTCAGCAAAAGACATTCAAGTTTTTGGCGATAAGAAACAAGGTCAAGGACCATTAAAACCTGCTGATTATAAAATGCCATCAATTTTTGACAATATGCCAAAGTTTGAGCTTGATAAAAATATGCCTTGGAAAAAAGCTCAGCCAAAAATTCCATTTATGTCAAAAGAAATGCGTCAAGAATACGATAGAGACACTATCGTAGGTATATACAAAGCTCTTGATAATCCAAAAGTTTCTAAAGAAAATACTCAAAAATTATACCAAACCATTCATCATCTAGATTACCAAAACTACAAAATGGCATTTCGTTCATTTGAGCAAATTGGTGTAAATCTTGTTGATGTTATCAATAGAACAGAGCATCTTTCTAACGACCAAAAGAAAGAATGTCTTGATTA
>CALAFU010000114.1 GCA_937891325.1 uncultured Candidatus Melainabacteria bacterium
TTAATTAAAACGTCGCGTTCTTTTGGCATTAATTGGTTTAACATTTTTTTGATGTCCTCTAACATACTTTCTTGGCTAACCATTGATTCTGGCGTAATTGTTGAATTATCAACGATATAATCCGCAATTTTTGAAGAATCGTCCTTTTGGTTTGCTGGAGTTTCCATACTAATTGTTGGTTGAGCAGATTTTAAAATTTGGTTCAATTTTGCAACAGAAATTCCCAAACGATAAGCAATTTCTTGCTTTGTTGGAGTTCTACCAAGTTCGGTTGTCATATCAATTGTTGTCTTTTTAATTTTGTTCAAAGATTCAATCATGTGAATTGGCAATCTAATAGAACGAGCTTTGTCAGCAATAGCACGAGTTATAGACTGTTGCACCCACCAAGTTGCATAAGTTGAAAACTTATAACCCTTAGTGTAATCAAATCTTTCGGCAGCCTTCATTAAGCCGATATTACCCTCTTGAATTAAATCCAAGAACGACAAACCTCTGCCGATATATTTTTTTGCAATACTTACAACAAGACGTAAATTAGCGTTTACCAACACATTTTTAGAAAATTCACTATGCTCATCCTTGATTTTTTTTGCAATATCAAGTTCTTCTTCTGGTGACAACATAGGAATTTTACCGATTTGTTGAAGGTAAATTCTAACTGAATCATCTGTATTTACTGAATTTATACTTTCTTGAACTTTTGGATCAGCGACTGTATCTAAGATGTTTTCTGCATCATCTTCATCTTCTTGTTCTTCTTGAAGACTGTGAAAATCAACGCCTTCTTCTGATATTTCGTCGTTTAAGTCAAAATTTTCTACATGTTTACTCATAATTCTATCCTACAATAATTCTTCTGAAAAAGAAATTATTTAACATGTGCGTTTTGAATATTCTTTTGGCGAACAGCTTCAAAAATAATGATACTCAACGCGTTTGATACATTTAATGAATTAAATTTCTTCATCATAGGAATTTTTATTTGAAAATCTGCCATCTTAATTATAGATTTTGAAACACCTGCGTGTTCAGCTCCCATAACAAGTGCAAAATTCATATCTGTATAATTTACATCATAATAATTATCTTTTGCATCTGCCTCAGCTGCAATTACCCACCAATCGGATTCTTGCAATTTTTGTAATGCGCTAACTAGGCTATTTACTTTTATGATTGGAATGTGATTTGTTGCACCAGCAGAAGTTTTTTCTACAACTGAATTAACTTGAACACTGCGACGTGACGGAATCATAATAGCCTCAACGCCTGCACAAACACAAGTTCTGATGATTGCACCCAAATTGTGAGCATCTTCAACTCCGTCTAACACAACCAAAGAGCTATTTTTATGAGGTTTTGAAAGAAATTCCTCAAGCTCCATATATTTTATCGGCGAAATTAACGCAATTACGCCTTGATGATTAACCTCGTTGTATGGAGCAAATTTATCTTTGCCTACAAATTGAAAAATAACACCCTTTTTTTGCGCCAATTCCTTAATTTTTGCAATTTTGTTATCTGTGTGGATATTGTTTGCAATCCAAATTTTGTTAATTTCTCTTGTGCCAGCTTCAAGCGCCTCTGTAACAGCGTTTTTGCCGTAAATAACGTCTTCCATTATTTGCAAACCTCTAACATTCTGTCGATACATTTTAACGCTTTTTTAGCCATTTCTTCTTCGACTGTAATTTCATTTGTTTCGTTTTTCAAAACGTTATAAATATCTTCTAGAGAGTTGCGTTTCATATTTGGACAAACAATGTTGTCTTTGATTAGAATAAATTCTTTATCCTTGCAATCGCGTTGTAATCTATCAACTACACCTTTTTCAGTTGCAATTACGAATTGTTTTTTGTCGCTTTCCATTGCATACTTCATAATTCCTGTTGTAGAACCAACATAATCGGCTCTCAAGCAAACCTCTTTATGACATTCAGGGTGTGCCAAAACAAGAGCATCAGGATATTTTTCGCGAGCGTTATCAATGTCTTCAGGTTTAATTCTCAAGTGAGTAGGGCAAAAACCTGTAAATGTATTAACTTTTACGTTTCCTAATTGATTTTCAACCCATTTTCCTAAGTATGTATCAGGAACGAACATAATTTCTTTTGCTTTCAAACTGTCAACAATTTTTACAGCGTTTGAACTTGTACAGCAAATATCACATTCTGATTTAACTTCAGCTGTTGAATTTACGTAACAAACAACAGGCATTTTTGAATGTTGAGCTTTAAATTCTCTCAATTGTTTTAAGTCAATCATATCTGCCATTAAGCAACCTGATTGCATATTAGGCAATAGAACTTTTTTGTTTGGTGAAATAATTTTTGCAGTTTGCGCCATAAAATAAACACCGGCAAAAACGATTATATCAGCATCAGTTTTTGCTGCCATTTGGCTTAAATAAAGTGAGTCACCAACATAATCAGCAACTTCATCAATTTCTATATTTTGGTAACAGTGACCTAAAATCACCGCATTTTTTTCTTTTTTTAGTTTTAAAATTTCGTCTTTTAACATTCGTAATATGCCTTATCTAATAAATTTGACGTGAGATTTTGTTTAAATTATAATAATCCTAAGTTATTATATAATAAAAACATTAAAAAAAGAACATGTTAAATCAATTACTATCACAGCTGGGTGCAACAACAAAAATTACTGTCGGTGTCGCAATGTCACCGGGTATTGGTCTTGAAATGATTGAAATCAATCCTAAAACAAAGACCATTGAAAAGTATGCTTGCAAACAATTGGATTACGATTATTCTAAGAGAGAAATTGCAGATTACGACAGGTTTAGAGAAGTTTTAATTGATTTATTTGACGAATTAAAAATTAACAGAAAAAGTAATATCGTTTTAACATTACCTTCTGTTCACTACGGATTAATTTCATTACCGACTGCTCTTGGTGACGAAGGTGTTACAAGTGCTTTGGTTTCAGAAGTTGAACAAGCATCATACATCTTTAAACGTCAAGACCCTGTTATCAGTTGGATTGATGCTTATCCTGCTGGTGACAAAGATAGCAGAGAAGTTTTATACGGTGCAATTCAACAAGCAGCTTTAGACGAAATTAACGCAGCATGTGTTGAAATTGGTTGTACTTTAGTTGCAATCGAAACCGCTCAAAACTCTTTATTAAAGACTTTAGAATTTAACAATTTGGCTGAAGAACACATGGCTCCAAACACAACTTGGAACCTAATGGTTATCAATCCAAACAGCTACTCAATGATTACTCTAAACGGTAAGAGTGTTATTGAATACAGAGAAGAACCTTTAGCTCTTCGTTCCTTTGTTGGAGACGAAATTTATGAAGCTATCATGTCTTCTGCTCAATTAACTTTGCAGACAATTCCGTCAAATTATTTATACATCGTTTCTGAAACAGATATGGTTTCAGCCGAAGTATTATCGATGAAAATACCATTCGACGGAAATATCAAATTTTTAGAAAGTAACAAATACGTACAAAACCCTTTAATGCAGGCATCTTACAATATCTTGCCTAACCAAGTATTGAAGATTACTCCTGAAGTTATCGGTTCCGGTATTTATTTGCTTTCTCAATTCCCATTCAAGTTTAACTTACTTGGAAAAGGACACGAAGAAATGGCGTCTTTACAAGAAGCAGCACCAAAGATTCGTGTTGGTAATACGGAAATTGAGTTGACCTCTGCTTTCGTTAAGAAAATTGCAGTTATTGCAGCCTTAGTTTTGTTAGTTCCTGCCGGCATTATGTTTGCAGTTATGAACAAATTGAACGCTATGAATCAAGATACGTTAAATCAAATCAATGCTCAATTAGAAGCGGACAAAGCTGAACTTGCAAACTATGAGGATATTGATAAAAAAGATACTTTTGACTCTAAATTAGAAATTAACAACGTACAATCAATTAACCGTACAAAATTAATCTACTACACAGCAATCGGAACAAACATTCCGTCTAACACATGGTTAATTTACTTAAAAATATTTGGCGACAAGAAAATTGATATTATCGGTCGTGCAACAAATGTAGAAAATGTTTATACCTTCTACAAAAATATGAAGATGTCAGTTATTGATTCAGATTTAAGACTTAACAGACTTGAAATGTCTGCGGATTCTGTTGGTAATTTAGTTGTTGAAGACTTAAACAGCATTAAACCAACTTTTTATGAATTTGAAATTACTAACTTAACAGATGAAGAACTTAACAAGTTGAACGAAGAACTTAATGCGGTTGAACGTGATGAAAACGGCAACCCTAAAAATCCTGACGACTTGAACATTAAGCGTAGAAGAGGTTTCTTGTTTGAAGATTTCTTGAAAATTCCGTCTCTAGACCAAAACAAAGATAATCCAGAACAAAACAACAATAATAACAATAACCAACCTCAACAAGCGCAACAATCTCAATCAACTCAAAAACCGCCAAGCAATTTGCCAGCAAACCTTGAGTCAATTGAACAATTTTAATAAGGAATAAAATAGAACATGAATGAACTTCAAAAATATAAAGAATCTTTAATGTATCTAGCGGGAATTATTGTTGTCGCAATATTTTTATTCCAAAAAATTCAACCTGAATTCACAAGAACAATTGATTTATACAAACAAGTTGGTCAACAAAGAGATGTTGCCGCAGGTATTTCTAAACAACTTTCTGTTGCAAAAGAAAAAGTTGAAAGAAAAAAGAAAATGCGTCTTCTTGACGATATGACAAAAAAGGTTTATTCACCAGCAGAAGGTGTTTCGCTTGATGCAGATTCAGCCTTCTCTGTATTGTTAGACGATATTATTGAAATTTCTAGAAAAAATCATATCAAAACTCACTCTATCCAATCAACATTGAACCCGTCAGAAGATGTTTTCGTAAAGGGTGATAAAGAGCATTTCAGCGCTTACCAACTTGATATGAAGATTGTTTCTGACTACTCAGATTTTGAAGGCTTTATCAGAGATTTATACGCATATAATTATTTAATCAATATTAATAATATTGAAATTTATCCATATCAAAAGAATAAGAGAATTTTGCTTATTAATTTGACACTAACTCTATATTCAACAATTGCAGCACCTGATGCAAACGGTGGTGAAAACAACGGTGAAAATAATGGAGAAGGTGGCGAAAATAACGGCGAGCAACAACAAGGTGAAAACCCACCAACGCCGTAGCGTAGCCCGAGCAAAGGCACGAACGTAGTGAGAGGTGAGCAAACGTCAACGTAAACGTTGAGTTTTCGTTGCGATTGCGAACGGTGCCGTTTAACGCGAGGGCGTAGAGGATTTTGCACTCTGCTTGAACTTTTAGTGCAGTTGGAAGATTTATGAGATTCTGAAACAAGTTCAGAATGACAGAAGATTTTATATTCTAATCTCAATATCACTCAACTTTGCAAAACAAATTTAATATTATGTCATTCCGGAACGCTTGATTTTTAGACTAGAAATTCAAGGTGGTTATCCGGAATCTTTGTAACCCCAATGTGACATTGGAAGATTTGTAAGATTCTGAATAACTACGTTTTATTTTTATCTATTTACTAAACGCTTCAGAATGACAGAAAGTTTTATGTTTCAATAAAATGATTATAATTTATTGAGAACATTTTCTCTTTATTTTTCGCACAAGTGGCACAATATGGGGTTTCCAAACAAACCTTTTTGCCATAGTCTGTAAAATCTGAACCCATACGTCCTCTGTGGTCATTTGCCAAGAATGGACAGACATAAACGCCTTTATCTGTAAGTATTCTACCGTATTGGCAATCTAGTTTTCCAAAATTTTCAACCAATTCTTCCTCTTTTGAATATTTATTATAAAACTCGTTTATTTGAAAATTGGCATCTTCCAATTGAACATTTTGACTTGCAAAAACTTTTACAAATTCAGTTATAAGAGTCTTTTTATCCTCTTTATAGAAATTGGTTACATTAAAAATCGGGTTAAAGTCATATTTTACAAGATTTTTAGCTGCATGCATAACTTGTCTAAACGAACCTCTAAAACGAACATCATCATTTTTCATTTCGTCATAATGGTTGAGCGGTAACATAAAGATAATTTCGTTTTCACCCTCATCTTCAACTTTTTTCAAGAAACGAACCTTCTTTTCGTTTAAAAGAGAGGCATTTGTACAAATACAAACATTTGTACGTTTCAAGCAAAGTCGCAAAATAGCATTAAAATCAGGGTGCAACATTGGTTCAGCACCTGTAAAATAAATACAATACAAGTTTTCACCTTGTGTATCATCAAGAGCTTTTTTAACCTTGTCAATCTCTATAAAATCCTTTGGAGATTTTGAAAACGGAAAATCGATATAACAGTGTTTACAACGCTGATTGCAATTTTTTGCTGTCATTTCGATAAATAAATTGTTTAATTCTTTAAGTTCACACACAGGAACTTGGCATAATTTTGTTGTCATAATTTCACCTACTTTTTTAACATGCATGTTAAAATTTGAAGGGCGAAATGGAATTCGACAACTGACTAATTTATTTAATTTTTATGCAAATATAAAATTACTATTTCCTAAATTTAGCGGGCGAAGCATCTTTTCAACTTCTTTTGAGCCTACAAGCCATTCAATTTTACCTTCATTGAATTTCAAATAATGGTAGGTTGATGCAAGTGTTGCCACTTTTGATGCATCAAACAAATTCAATGACGAAATATCAATCTTCATATCTGAGGATTTACTTTTGCGAATTGATTTTTTGATAAATTCTAAAATTTTGTCTGTGTTTTTTTCCACAGGCGTAATGTAGTCGTTTTGAATTTTTGCTTGTAACATTTCTTACTTCTTTTATCTCTCTTGTAGTAGGTCTATCGGCTATTAGTTTACAAAAATTTCAACTTTTTCATAAAAGTAATACTTTTAGAGGATATTATTGTATAATATAGAAAAGGATATTAATTATGCAAACAATTAATCTTATAGATACAGCTAAAAAGGTTCTTGATATTGAAGCTAAAGCAATTTTGAGAACAAAAGAAAATTTAGATTCAACTCAGTTAAACAACGCCATTGAAGCAATTTACAACAGTAAAGGGCGTGTAATCGTTACAGGTATGGGCAAATCTGGACAAATCGGTAAGAAAATTGCAGCAACCTTGTCTTCAACAGGAACACCTGCATACTACTTGCACCCAGCAGAAAGTACTCACGGCGATTCTGGCTTAATCACTAGAGATGACGTTGTTATTGCAATCTCTAACAGTGGCGAAACTCAAGAATTATTGAACCTTTTACCACTTTTAAAACGTTTTGGGCTTCCTATCATCGGTTTTACAGGCAATCCTGAATCGACTTTAGGCAAAGCAAGCGATGTTGTTTTAGACATTTCTGTTGAAAGAGAAGCATGCCCTTTAGGCAAAGCACCAACCGCATCAACAACCGTAACTCTTGCTGTTGGCGATGCATTAGCAATGTGCTTATTAGAAAAACGCGGATTTACTGAAGAAGATTTCTTAATCTTCCACCCATCAGGAACTCTAGGCAAAGGATTTACAAGAAAAGTTAGAGACTTAATGATTTCTGAAAACTTGCCTCTTTCAAAAGAAAACGACTTGTTCACAGATGTTATTCAAGTTATTTCAGACCACAAACTTGGTATTGCAATAATTACTGATGAAAGTGGCGTTTTAACAGGTGTACTAACCGACGGTGACATTAGACGTAACTTAATCAAATACAAAGATGTTCAAGGATTGAAGGTTATTGATGCTATGACAAAATCACCAAAAACAGTAAAAGCAGACTCTTACGCTGCAAGTGCATTACATTTAATGGAAAAATATTCAATTACAGCACTTCCAATTACTGACGAAAACGGTATCCCAACGGGAATTGTACACGTACACGATTTATTAAAAGCAGGAGTAGTATAATGAACGATTTAATCAGAGAAAAGGCATCAAAAATTAAATTATTAGCCTTTGACGTTGACGGCGTAATGACAACAGGCGAAGTTACTTACGACGAAAACGGTGTTGAATACAAAAGTTTTAACGTAAAAGACGGACATGGACTTGTTAGAGTTCAACATGCCGGCTTTATTACTGCAATAATCACAGCTCGCAAGAACGGAACAGTTCAACATAGAGCAGAAAACTTACACATTACAGAATTATATCAAGGTCAAAAATATAAACTTCCCGCATTGGAAGAAATTATGAAAAAATATAATCTAACTTATGACCAAGTATCTTATATGGGCGACGATTTGCCAGATATTTGCATACTTGAAAAAGTTGGCTTAAAATGCTGTCCTAACGACGCAGTAGATGAAGTTAAGAGTGTATGTAACTTCATTTCATCAAAAGACGGCGGACGTGGTGCAGTTAGAGAGTTAACCGATTTAATTCTTGAAGCTCAAGGCATCAAAAAAGAATACACCGTTTCAGAAGGAAAATAATAGGAGAACAAAATGTACGAAATTAGAGCACAAGTAGAATTTTCAGCAGCACACCATCTTTTAGACTACGAAGGTGGCAAATGCGAAAATCAACACGGTCATAATTGGTTAGTTGAAGCCTTTGTTAGAGGCGACATCTTAGATCAAAGCAACATCTTAGTTGATTTTAAAGCGCTAAAAAGAGATTTAAGACTTGTTTTAGCTGACTTAGATCATCAAGATTTGAATGAATTACCAGACTTTAAAGGCGAAAGCCCAAGCAGTGAATTCATTGCAAACTATATTTATTACAGAATGAAAGAAAAATACGTAGAATTACACAAAATTTCTGTTTGGGAAAGCAGAGAATCTTGTGCAACATACTTTGAGGCAGAATAATGACTATATTACAAGCAATAATTCTTGGTATTGTTCAAGGTTTGAGTGAATTTTTACCAATCTCTAGTTCTGCACATATCGTATTTACTCAAAACATTTGCGCTGTGCTTAACGGCTCAACAATCGACTTAGGTTCGGCACAACAAGTGTTTTTGAGCATAATGCTTCATGTCGGAACTTTAATCGCAGTTTTAATCTACTTTAGAAAAGAAGTTTGGGAAATTACAAAAGATTTCTTCAAAGCTCTTTGGACTCGCGATTTTTCAAACGCAAACGCAAAAATGGGCGCATTTATTCTAATTGGTACAGTATTTACCGTTTTGGTTGCTTACCCATTAAAAGACATTTCTGAAAAATTAATGGTATATCCTCAAATGGTCGCATTTTTATTGATGATGACAGGGGTTGTATTATTTTTCAGTGAATTCAAATCTAAACATCAAAAAGAACATACAGACAAATTAAGCCTAAAACACGCAATTCTAATTGGTCTTGCGCAAGGTCTTGCAGCCTTCCCTGGATTCTCTCGTTCTGGTTGGACTATCGCAACAGGTTTGTTTACAGGCTTAGACAGAGTTACAAGTACAAGATTTTCTTTCTTACTTGTAATCCCTATCATTCTTGGTACAAGTATTTTCTACCCAATGTTAGAAATTAATCCACACGAACTTGCAACATTTAATTGGACTGCAATTCTTGTCGGAACAGCAGTTTCTGCGGTTGTTGGTTATTTTTGTATCAAGTATTTCTTGAAATTTGTAGCAAGATTTTCAATGAACTTCTTCGCATATTACTGTATTATCGCTGGTTTAGTTGTAATCAGTTTCTTTACAGGTATTGTGCTAGGAAGTAACTAATTTTATCAGGCAATGCCTGACCTACAACTAAAAAATCCTCATATTTTATATGGGGATTTTTTGTCTATAAGACAATAAGACTTTAAGACGATAAGTTCATTTATAATCAAAATGACAATTTAATCATAATTCGACTTAGCGACTTAACCCTTATTGACCCATAGTCTATTGAAAAAATTTTTAAACGGCGGTTGCGAATGCAACCGCCGTTTTTTTTTGTGTTATTTGTGTGGGGGGGTTTGGGGTAAATGAAGTATTTTCTTCATGTGTGAAATAATAGTGTGTGTGAAATAAAGTCTTATTTAACCTTTTGGAATATAAAGATATATTCGTGTTGGAAGATTGAAAAACCGCCTGCTAAAGCTCTATAGCGCCACAAGTTAGCAGTTTTGCCCTTAGCTCTTTCGTTACCTTGAATATCTTT
>CALAFU010000115.1 GCA_937891325.1 uncultured Candidatus Melainabacteria bacterium
TGTCATCTGAATTCTTAATCATAATATTTCTTTACTTATAATACAACTTAATAGAAAATCTGTAAAGACTCTAACTAATCATTAAATGTTCTATGACCGCTAAAAGCCTTTAAGCCTAAGTATTTTGCAGACATTCCAAGTTCTTGTTCAATTCTAATTAATTGGTTATATTTTGCCATTCTATCTGAACGTGATGCTGAACCTGATTTTATTTGTCCGCAATTTGTAGCAACTGCTAAGTCTGCGATAAATGTATCTTCTGTTTCTCCTGAACGGTGAGAAGCAATTGCAGTATAACCTGCAGAATGAGCCATTTCAATTGCAGCTAATGTTTCAGTTAATGTACCAATTTGGTTCACTTTAATCAAAATTGAGTTTGCAATTCTTCTTAAAATACCTTCTTGAAGACGTTTTGTATTTGTTACAAACAAATCATCACCAACTAATTGACATTTATGACCGATTTTTTGTGTTAGTAATCTCCAACCTTCCCAATCTTCTTCTGCCATACCGTCTTCAATAGAAATAATTGGGTATTTATCAACTAAGTCAGACAAGAATTGAACCATTTCTTCTCTAGTTAAAATTTTACCTTCACCTGCAAGTGTATATTTTCCATCTTCATAGAATTCACTTGAAGCTAAGTCTATACAAATTTTAACGTCATCAGTTGTATATCCGCCTTGTTCAATCGCTTGAATAATCATTTCAATAGCTTCTTCGTTAGAGGCAATACTTGGTGCAAAACCACCTTCATCACCAACTGAAGTAGCATATTCTTTATCTTGAAGAATGTGTTTTAATGTATAGAAAATTTCAGACCCCATTCTAACTGCATCTTCAAATGAACCCGCGCCTACAGGGGCAATCATAAACTCTTGAAAATCAATGTTATTATCAGCATGCACACCACCATTGATAATGTTCATCATTGGAACAGGCAATGTTATCGCTGAAATTCCACCTAAATATCTGTAAAGTGGCATTTTGTATGCTAATGAAGCTGCCTTTGCAACTGCTAAAGAAACGCCTAAAATAGCATTAGCACCTAATCTTGATTTATTATCTGTACCATCTAATTCCAACATCAATTTATCAATATTATATTGATTTGAAGCATCTTCACCGATTAACTCAGGCGCAATAATGTTGTTTACATTGTTTACAGCCTTAGTAACACCTTTACCGCCAAATCTTGATTTGTCGTTATCACGCAATTCAATAGCTTCGTAAATACCGGTTGAAGCACCTGAAGGAACGGCAGCTCTACCAACAACTCCAGAAGCTAATCTTACATCAACTTCTACGGTTGGATTACCACGTGAATCTAAAATTTGTCTTGCTACAATATCTTCAATTAATGTTGGCATGATTTTCTCCAAAATTTATAATTACATACAGATTATTTCACAAAATTCATACTATTTCAATAGTAACAGTGTTTATGTTATATTTATTTATGAAAATATTAAGGAGTTAATCATGGGAATCAAATCAATTATTCTTGCGGCTGGTAAAGGCACACGCATGAAATCAGAAAAATCAAAGGTTTTACACACAATTTTTGATAAAACTTTATTGGGATACGTTTTAGATGCAGTAAATGGCACTCACATGATTGAGCAATCATACGTGATTGTTGGTCATCAAGCTGAATCTGTAACAAAATTTGTTGAAGATAATTATGGAAACAACGCAAAAACAATTTTGCAATCCCCACAACTAGGTACAGGTCACGCAGTAAGCATGGCTTGCGAAGATTTAAGCAACTTTGACGGTGAAGTAATCATTCTTTGTGGTGATACTCCACTTATCACATCAAACACATTGGCAAACTTTATTGATGCCCACAAAGAAAATAAAGCTGATATTACAGTAATGAGTGCAATTTTTGAAAACCCTAAAAATTATGGAAGAATTGTTAGAAACATCGACCAAACATTAAAGAAAATTGTTGAAGAAAAAGATGCAACAAAAGAAGAAAAACAAATTCAAGAAATTAATGCAGGTATTTACTGCATTAATTGGCAAAAGGTTAAAAAAGCATTTTCAGAATTAAAGAGTAACAACGCTCAAGGTGAATATTACTTGACAGATATTATCGCTTGGGGTGTAAAGAAGAACTTGAATGTTCAAGCCTTTACGCTAAAAGATAACACTGAAATTTTAGGTATCAACTCAAAAGTTCAACTTGCAGAAGCTGCAAAAATTTTAAATAACAGAAACCTAAAAAAATTAATGGAAAAAGGCGTTACAATCGTTGACCCAGCTACAACATGGATTAGCGAAGATACTGAAATCGGTACAGACACAATTGTTTACCCTTCAGTTTATATCAACGGTAAAAATAAAATTGGTAACAACTGTCAAATTGGACCAATGTCTCACATCAGAGGAAACTGTCAAGTAGGAAACCACGTAAGAATTGGTAATTTTGTAGAAATCAAAAATTCAATTATCAAAGATAATACAAACGTTTCACATTTGAGCTACGTGGGCGATAGTGAACTTGGTTCACACGTAAACATTGGTGCAGGCACAATTACAGCAAACTACAACCCTGTAACTAAAGTTAAAAACAGAACTATCATTGGAGATTACGCAAATACAGGCTCAAATTCAGTTCTTGTTGCTCCAATTGAGCTTGAAGAAGGTGCTTTCGTTGCTGCTGGCGCTGTTGCAACAAAGAATGTTAAGGCTTGGGCTTTAGCATTAAGCAGAGCTCCAATGAAAATATTTGAAAATTGGGTAAAAAAATCAAAATAATAGAGGTAAAAAATGGCAATAAAACCATGGACAGAATATTTTCTAGACCTTGCAAAAACATGCGCGAGTCGTTCTAATTGCATTAGAGCACAAGTCGGCGCAGTAATTGTTGGCGAAGATAAAAAAATCAAAGCAACAGGCTACAATGGCACTCCGTCAAAAGTTGAATCTTGTGCAGAACGAGGCAAATGCTACCGAATTGAACACAATATTCAATCAGGAACACAATATGAAACTTGTCGCTCTATTCACGCTGAACAAAACGCAATTATTCAAGCAGGACAAGATCGTTGTAAAGATGCAACAATGTACATTTGGGGACATCAAATGATTTGTATTCTTTGCAAGAGATTTATTGTGCAAGCTGGAATAAAAGATGTTTACTTACAAAAAGATGAAAACACACCTGTTGTTCACGTATCAGTTGATGACATTAGACAAGATTTAGAAGAACAATAACAATAAAAAAAAGGGCGGTTTGAATTTCATTCAAACCGCCCTTTTTAAAATCTATCAAAGACAAATTACATTCTTTTCAATTTATCTTTTCTAATTTTGTTATCCATTTGATCTAACTTATCAAGCATTTGATAAGAGAATTTATCTTTTTCCATTTGCAACGCATTACGTTTGTCCTTTTCGTGCAACATTTTCATATCAGAGTTTGGTCCGATATTTCTCATTGCTGACATTTGAGCGTTAGCTGTATTCATAATTCTAAATGCGGCATCGCTTCTGCCTACTCCGTAAATCATAAGCACCTCTTATTTTCTGTACACTACAATTATAACACATGTTTGTTAAAATCTCAAAATAAATTATTTGCTAAATCATAGGTCAAATATGTAGAAAGTTTTACAATTAAGGCATTTTAGATTGTAAACTTTTGTAACATGCAAGAAATTTCCACTTAAAAATGTGATAATAGCATTATAAAAAGTGGTATTATACTAGTAGATGGAGTAACGTTCTTGGTACACAGGAACAGATAAAGGACAGAATGAACGATATACAATTTCAAAATGATCTTGACCGATTAATTGACGTATTGCCTCCAAAAATTACAAAATTGTTAAATCACGAGGCTCTAAATGACGTTATTGAATTAGTTTTAGATATTGGGCGTTTGCCTGAAATTCGACACGCAAGCGGAAAGATTGAAAGTTTGAATTGTGAACCTATCGTTTATGACGATTTGGATTATATTACAAGTCGTATTCCTGAATTCACATCAGATAACCGTTCTGGTATTGCCGGAACCTTGCACAGAATTAGTGCTATTAGAAACCGTCAAGGTCGTGTAATTGGTCTTACTTGTAGAATTGGTAGAGTTGTAACCGGTACTATTGCTTGTATTAAAGACTTTGTAATGCAAGGTAAAAGTATTTTATTCTTGGGTAAACCTGGAGTTGGTAAAACTACAAAATTAAGAGAAATCTCACGTTTAGTTGCAGATGAACTTGGTAAGCGTGTTGTTATCGTTGACACTTCAAACGAAATCGCTGGCGACGGTGATACTCCACACCCTGCTATTGGTAAAGCAAGAAGAATGCAGGTTCGACAACCTGAATTTCAAAAAGATATCATGATTGAAGCGGTTGAAAACCACACACCTGAAGTTATCGTTGTTGATGAAATCGGTACAGAAGCTGAAGCTCAAGCCGCAAGAACAATTGCCGAACGTGGTGTTATGTTGATTGCAACAGCTCACGGTCAAAGTTTAGAAAACTTGATTAAAAACCCTGCATTGTCTGACCTTGTGGGTGGTATTCAATCTGTAACTTTAGGTGATGACGAAGCTAAACGTCGTGCATCACAAAAAACTGTTCTAGAACGTGAAAAACAACCAACATTTGATATCGTAATCGAAATTATTGATAGAAACACTTTGGCTGTTTATAAAGACGCTGCAGAAGCGGTTGATTACATCTTGAGAGGTTGGCCAATTAGACCTGAAATCAGAAAAGTTGATAAAACTTACGATAACAAACCTGCAGAAATCAAGGTTGAAGAAAATCTTGTTAAGGTTGAACCCTCAAAGGAAACACCTGAACAAATTATTGATAGAATTAATGAAGCTGACCGCAAAATTGCACAACAAGACCCCGCTGACAGGTTAAAATTTAGCTTTAACAGAAAAGATTATGTAAAAGAAGCTAAAAAATTCAAAAAGATTTATTTGTATGCAGTTTCAAGAACAATCGTTGAAAAAATTATTGAACGTTTAGACTTGAATGCCGAAATTACAAAGAATATTGATGAAGCAGATTTAGTAATTGCTCACAAAAACTTTGCAAAAGGTGGCGCAAAGATTTTAAGCACTGCAAACAATTACAGATTACAAATATTTTATGTAAAAACAAACTCAATGGCTCAAATTCAAAAAGTTGTCAAAGAAGCCCTTGATATCAGAGAATCTTCTCAACCTGTACAAGGATATTACGACACTACAGAAAAAGCCCTTGATGAAGCTCAAAACGCTATTAATCAAGTTTTAGCCGGTGCAAAAGATATTGAACTTTCACCACAAAATCAACAAGTTAGAAAACTTCAACACGAGCTTGTTGAACAACACAATTTAACAAGTGAAAGTGTTGGCGACGGTGAAGAACGCCATTTAAAAATTGTTGGTGGACAAGATTTTAAAGGTTAAAATTCAACTATTTGAGTCATTATTGAATAGCTATTTTTGCCTTCCTCTTGAAGGTATATAATCTTATAGCAAGGCTTTTTACCTGATGCCGGAGAAGAAATGATATGTCTTACTCCATTAATTTGTTCTTCTCTGTCATAGTGATAATGTCCTGAAACAATCGCCAAAACATTGTTATACTTTGAAATTATGTTATAATATTCGTTTGATTTATATAAATCATGACTTGAAGGATGAGTAATATCTCTTTGTCTAAGAAGTGGAAAATGTTGCACTAAAACGACAGGATATTTTTCATATTTTTTTAGTTGCTTATCAAGCCATGCTAAGGTATCTTGTTTATAATATCCATTAGGTCCTGGCATTAGAGATTTTTGACCGTCTACAAATATAAAAACTACATTGTCTTTTTTTACAACATAATTAAAACTTTTTAAATGTTTAGATGTATATTTATTTAAAATATGTAAGTATTC
>CALAFU010000116.1 GCA_937891325.1 uncultured Candidatus Melainabacteria bacterium
TATATCATTGAAATTGAAACTTGCGGTCAAACCATATAAATAAGAAACTCCAAACAAATATATTGCAGTAGCAAAGGCATTTGTAATTAGGTATTTAAAAGATGCTTCTTTTGATAAATAGCCTTTTTTATATGCAATTAAAAAGTATAGCGAGAAACTCAACATTTCTAAAGCTACTGTTAAAGTTATAAAATCGTTTGAGGATAAAATTAACAAGCTAGAAAAAATTGCAGATAATAATAGTGCATAAAATTGGAATGTTTTATAATTTCTAGTTGAAACATTCTTTTTAGATAAAAGAATTATAATAATTGAAGCAACGAGAATTAATGCCTTAAAAAACACAGTGAAGGTATCAGACAAGATGTTATAATTAAATGCATAATAAATTGGCTCTAATTGCAGATTTTGTAACGAAAATAAAGCAACAACAACGCCACCTAAGGCAATCCATTTTGAAACCTTATAAAATCTAACATTATAAAACATTGAAATAATTATCAAAGCAAAAATCGTAATCAATATAATCATTTCAGGCAACATAGAATTAAAAATATCTTGTAAAAAATTCATAAAATTACCCTCCAAAAGCCTCAACCAATGCTACAACACAAGGACTAATTGTATCAATAATTGGCATTGGATAAATACCAAATAATATAACTACAAAACTCATTGAAAATAGAACAATGAATTCGTGATTTACAACATCATTCAAAGATTCCCAACGCTCTAAAATCGTACCATAGAAAACTTTATGAATAAGTTTTAATAAATATGCTGCTGCTAGTACTAACACGAAAATTGATAGTAAAACAAGAACTTGAATAAAATAATTATTCAAGATTGACGAGCCAAATGCCCCAATAAAGGCTAGAAACTCACCAACAAAGCCCATCATTGACGGTAAACCAATTCCAGCTAGAGCAAAATTTAAAGTAAAGCCTGCAAGTCTTGGCATAACTTTTGCCAAACCTCCGAGTTGAAGAATTTCGCGAGTTTTTGTACGTTGATATATTGTACCCACTATAAAGAATAATGCAGATGAAATAATTCCATGAGCAAGCATTAAGAACATTGCACCTGTTAACCCAATTGTGTTTAGAGAGCAAACCCCTAATAGAACAATGCCCATTGTTGAGATACTTGAATATGCAACTATAGCCTTAATGTCAGATTGATAATAAGCCGTAATTGCAGCAAATATAATGTTTATAAACGCTAATACAACCAAGTACGGTGCAATATATAAAAACGCATCTGGTAATAATTGTAAATTAAATCTAATTATACCGTAAGCCCCCATTTTTAATAAAATCCCAGCTAATAGCATACTTACAGGTGCAGGGGCATCTACATGCGCATTAGGCAACCAAGTATGGAACGGAACAATTGGAATTTTTACAGCGAATCCAAATAGCATAAACAAAGATGCTAAAATTTGCAAATAAACAGGAGTTGTATCAATATTTAACGTTAATGTGTGAATATCTGCAGAGAAAATACCTGTTGCTATAAAGTTAAAGTTATACAACATCAAAAAGCCAATCAGCATAAACAAACTGCCAATAAAGGTGTATAATAAAAATTTCATAGCTGATTTTTTAGCTCTACCGTCTCCCCATAAGCTAATAAGGAAGTACATAGGAATTAATTCTAATTCCCAGAACATAAAGAATTCAAACATATCGCAAGAGGCAAATACCCCTAAAATAGCAGTTTCTAATATAAAAATTAATGCATAATATAAACTATGCTTTGATTTAATAACACTTTTGCTTGCTATACAAGTCATTAACACCAAGAATGAAGTCAATATTACAAAGAATATTGAAATTCCATCTAGCCCAAAAGTAAGTTTAATTCCTAGTGAATTAATCCAAGATGAGCCGAAGAAAGTTAGCTCACTTAAAAAATTCAATGGAGTTTCAGAATTAATATTTGAGGTATTTAACAATGCTAAATATGAACTATTGGCTGCTGTTGTATTTGCAAATACGTAGAATAACAATGAATACAAAAAATGCAAGCCCGCAAATAATTTCGCAAATCTTCGAATTAAAACTGTATGACCTGAAAAAATTGACAACAAGAAGAATATTGAAATTAGTAGTGGTGAAAATATTAACAATTTTATAGAAATCAAGTTATCCATTTGTTAAACCTCGCTGAAATATACAATCAAGTTGTAAATCAATAGTAGTCCGCCAAAACATAGCATTATAATTAATAGTGCATACGATAAATAACTTTGAACCTTGCCTGTTTGTAATTTTGACAAAATCCAAGAGAAAAATCTTATGTTTAACGCAAATAAGTATGAGATTGCATCAAATACGTATTTATCAATTAAATAAGCTATTCTTGATAATCGCTTATATCCTTTAACAACTCTAGAATATATATTATCTAAGTAAAAGCCATTGTATGAGATATCAAATATTACAGGTATTTTTCTTATAACTCCTCTATTTGCATAAACCAAGTAGGAAATTGCAATTGCTGAAATACCAATTATATAAGTAATCACCTTAAATAATAAATCTTGTGATTTTGGAAAAATAAACCATAAGAATATGATTGTAATTGCAAAAATTCCAACGATAATATTCAAAATGAAATCAGGAGTTTTAAATTTTGAGTCTTCTTCACTCTTATTTTCACCTTCAAAAATATAAAAATATGCTCTAAATAAGTAGTATGCTGTCATAAACGCAACTATCAAAAATAAAGTTGCGTAAACATAATGTTTACCGCACAACAAATTACCCAAAATCAAATCTTTTGATGCAAATCCTGCAAACAGTAAGCCACTTAATGACAATGCACCTATCAAGTACGCAATTGCTGACGTTGGAAGTTTGGTTCTTAATCCACCCATAAGTTTAATATCTTGATTACCACGTTGAGAGGTAATTACAACACCTGCAATTAAGAACAACATCGCTTTTATGAAGGAATGAGCTGTTAAGTGAATCATAGTTGCAGTTATAGAGCAAGCACCTAAAGCTAAAAACATTAAACCTAACTGTGCACTAGTTGAATATGCCAACATCTTTTTAATATCTGTTTGTGATATGGCAGAAATTGAACAAATAATAGCAGTAACAATTCCGACAACTGCAATTATAGTTAATACAGCACTATTAAGCGAATACAATGGATATAAACGGCATAATAAGTATACACCCGCTGCAACCATTGTTGCTGAGTGAATTAATGCACTAACAGGAGTAGGACCTTCCATTGCATCTACAAGCCAAGTATTCAATGGAAATTGAGCTGATTTTGCAATTGATGCAACAATTAACAATATAGATAGTACAATAAAGATACCATCAGAAGTTGCGGCATATATTTGATCAGAAATTGCTGGTAAATCAGCAAATGGCAAGGCAATTGAAACTACATTGTCATAATTTGAGTATAAAATATATGCGCCCATAACAATACCCGAAAGTAGAGAAAAATCACCAATTCTATTCATTATAAACGCTTTTTTAGCAGCAATAGATGCAGATTCTTTTTTATACCAAAAGCCAATTAATAAATAGCTTGATACACCTACAAGTTCCCAGAACACATAGTTTTGAAACATATTAGGGCTTAATACTAACCCAATCATCGAAAAACTAAATAAATTCATATAAGCAAAGAAACGCATAAAACTTTTATCATTTTGCATATATGAATAAGAATAAATTTGAACTAATAGAGAAATTACCGCAACAATTAATAATAACCAAGTCGATAGAGCATCTAAATATACGCCAAGACTAAATTCAATCTCATTTATTTTTATAAAAGGTATTGTAAATTCATAAGTAAAGCCGTTTACTAATAATGTTTTTGCAAATGCTGCTATTGAAAATACAAGTACATATAAAGAGGAAGCAAGTGTTAAGCCTGCCATTAATCTTCTTGATTGTAGTACAGCAAACAACTTGCCTAACAAAATAATTAAGCAAATCCATAGAGGAACTAAAATAACTGTGTAAATATTAGATATAAAAAAATCCATCTAGCCTTTTAACTCCTTATATTTATCCATATCAACTGATTTTTTCTCTCTATACATTAGGTAGAAAATAATTAAA
>CALAFU010000117.1 GCA_937891325.1 uncultured Candidatus Melainabacteria bacterium
AATTTTAACTGTAATTTCAAAGTTACAAACACTATCAGATGCATCAAAAGTTGATGAAATTATTGACGTATTAGAAGCTCAAGAAAACAAAAAAATGATTCTTGACTTGTTAATGCGTGAATTCGTAAAAACAAAGGAAGACAAGGCTTTTATCATCAGCTACTTAATGCTTAAACTTTGCGAAAAAGAACAACTTGAAAACGCATTGTGGACTTCTTTAAAAAGCCCAATGGTAAGCGATTATAACAAGGCTTTAATCTTGAACTTACTAAGAGACATGGGCAATCAAGTTAATTACAACGACATTGACGAATATTTTGAATCCCCTGAAGATGTCATTGATAACGAAACTAAAGAGTTGTTGCACACTGCAATTATGAACCCTGAGGCTCAAATCGACTTTTTAGACTTCTTGGAAGCCTTGCCATACCAAGACAAAATGACTCTTGTTGAATCTTTAGGCGATGACTATTCAGAAGATGCGTTAGCAAACATTTTAATTCCTGTATTTTTACATGACCCAACTGCAAAAATTGCAAAAGTTGCGTTAGAAATTTTAAGCAAAACAAAATCACAACTTGCGCTTCATGCTCTTGAAGAAGCTGCTCAATATGTTGAAGAAGATTTATTACCTCCTATCAAACGTGGAATTTCAGCCTTAAAATTGTCAGGAGTAAGAGAAGATAATTCACTAGAATTCTACAAAGATGTTTTATCAGACTCTCGTCCTTACGAGTGTTACACAAGCTATCCAGACGGTCATGGCAACCAATCATTAATCTTTTCAAGAGAACGCGAAGACGAAAGTATTCAATTTGTAGCGGTTGTAACTAACGACAAATGGGGCATTGTAGATTGTTTCGGCTTCAATAGCATTACAAAAGATGAGTTTGAAAAAATCGTTGAACGTTTCTATGGCGACAACGAAAGCGTTTACATCAATCAAACAGTATTGAAAACATTACTTGTAAATGCTGAAAACACAGTTCACAAAAACGGTGAAATCGTTTCTTACGAATACATTTGCTGGAGAAACTTAACCGCAGATATAGCGCCTGAACCTGTTCCAATTGAGTTTATTATGGAAGACAAGTTCAAAAAAGATACATTATCACAAAATGATTTTGACAAAATTTGTCTATCAGACATCGCTCAAAAATGGTTCTTAGACACAGACTTTAGCGATGAATTTGCTGATTTCATGACAATTATTAACAAGGAATATAAAAAAGAAAATTATAATATAGACTTAGACCAAGCTATTGAAGATAACTTTGACGAATTATTCAACAAAAAAGAACACAAGAGATGGACAAAACGTTTCTTGATGTCAGCTTATTTAAAATATCTTGCAAACGAAAAAGTTGAAGCTCAAAGATTGTATTCATTATACTTTGACGAAAAATTTACACACGAAATGCTTGTAAACATCGTTAGAAAAAGTATTTACGAATATTACATGGGCTTAAAGTTCAGAATTAAAGAGGCTTCTGAAACAACAAATATCTTTGCAAGAAACAGAGAAGAAGTTAAAAGTGAATTTTCAATGGACGCTCTAAACCAAATTATTGGCGCAATTGAAGACAAATGGGTTAAAGACTAATGCACAAGATTATGGCTTTGGATATAGGCACAAAACGAATTGGAATAGCTCTTAGCGACTATCTGCATGTGCTTGCTAACCGCCATTCTTACATCTCACGCACACCAGAAGAAACTGCAATTGAGCAAATAAAAAAAATAGCCAAAGACAACAATGTTCAAGAAATTGTAATTGGTGTACCATACAACATGGACGGAACTCAAGGAAGTCAAGCGCAAGACTGCATTGATTTTTCAAAGAATTTTGAACAAGATTTTAAAATTCATCAAGAGGACGAACGCCTAACCTCTGACACCGCAGAAGAAAACTTAAGGCAACAAAAAGTTAATTTTCGCAAAGAAAAAGGGCTCGTTGATGTTGAAAGTGCTAGAATAATATTAGAACAATACTTATCAAAAATAAATTAAAGGAAGGTTATAAAATGGCAGAAAAAAGAATTATTGAAACCGTTGATGAAAACGGAAATAACATTAAATTTGAATTATTCGACATCATCGTATTTGAAGATCAAGAATACGCACTATTAACAAATCCAGAAATTGAAGATGACGAAAACATCGTTGTAATGAAACTTTTGAACGACGGCGAAGGCTACACTCTTGAAACAATCGAAGATGATGACGAATTTGATAGAGTACAAGAATATATTGAATCAATCGAAGACGAAACTGAGGACTAATGCTAGAAAAATTCACCGAAAAGGCAATTAACGTAGTTACTGAAGCACAAAATCAAGCAAAATTGATGCAAAATGTGTCAGTTCAGCCTGAACACTTTTTGTTAGCGCTTGTAAAATTAGCAAAAGGTATATCATTAAACGTTTTCAGAACTTACAAAGTGACCTTTGAAGATTTACAAAAAGTTGTTGACGAAAAATTACGTTTTGAAAAATCGGTGAGAATTGTTTCTACACCGCCATTTAGTACTGCAAGCAAGGATTTATTGAAAAAAGCGCTTGATATCGCTCAAAAATCAGGCAACCAAAATATCCTTTACGAACACATTTTTTTAGCAGTACTTAATGACAAAAACTCTTACATTCCGCGAATTTTGGAACGTTTCAATTTTGACGTTTACAAGACAAAGGACTTGATTTCTCGTTTAAGCCAAAAGAAAACAAAACGTCAACTTCATCCTGAAAGTGACGACAATTCAACAGGTTTACCTGATGAGTTGCTTCAAACTGACAATTTACTTTCTGGTAGCAAAGAGGTTTTTGATAGAGCGCTTTCTAAACTTTCTGCTTCAAACTACGAAATTTTAGGTACGGAGCAAATTTTATCTTCAATTTTAGAAGATTCAAACACTGAATTGACACAAATTTTAAGCAATTTAGGCTTAACCTCTGATATTTTTGAACAAAAATTGAAAGAAATTACATCACGTAAAGATGAATTTGAAGGAAAACAAATTATCTTTACGCCAAATGCTTTTACAGCTATGAATTTGGCTATCGAAATGGCTAAAGAACTTGGCTCATCAGAAGTTACGCCAACACACCTGCTTTTAGGCATTTTAAAATCTAAAAAAGGTATTGCTTATAACATTTTGAAGAATTTGAACTTATCAACCTCAACAGTTGAGCATGAAATTATAAAACCAATCGAAAAACAAATGCCTGAAACGCTTACAATTATGAAGTTAGCGAAAGAGGAAGCTCGCAGAATTGGTAGAAACACTGTTGGTACTGAAATGTTCTTGTTAGGTATCATCGCAGAAGGCTACGGCATTGGTTTTAGAGTACTTAACGAGCTTGAAGTTACCATAAAAGATGCACGACAAGCAGTTGAAGACATTGTAGGTTACGGTGATGAATATTTCGACCAAGAAATTACCTTCACACCTCGTGCTAAAAAAGTTCTTGAAACAGCATGGCAAATTGCTAAACGTCGCAACGAACCTAAAATTGAATCAGCACATCTTTTATACGCGATTACAACAGTTCCTGATTGCGTTGCAATGAAGGTGCTTGAACAACTTGGCGTTGACGTCGTTGAAATAAAACAAGGTATTATTTTAGAAAAGCAAAGAAGTGATTAGTCGTATTGAAAAATTTCTAAAAAGTTACAATCTTATCGCAGAAAATTCAGTTCTTGCGGTCGGATTTTCGGGCGGATACGACTCTATGGCGCTTTTAGATATTTTAAATAACCTGTCTAAAACTTATAACTTTAAACTTCTTGCTCTACATCTTAACCACAATTGGAGGGGTGAAGAAAGTGAGCATGAGGCGCAAAATTGCGCGCAATTTTGCGCCCAAAAAGGCATTAAATTTTACACTGAAACTCTTGATGCAAACGAAAAACACACCGAAACACGCGCAAGAGAACTTAGGTATGAATTTTTTAATCGTGCAATCGAAAAATTTGGCATAACTGCATTATTTACAGCACATACAAAAAGTGACACAGCTGAAACTATTGTATATAGAATGATTAAAGGTACAGGTATCAAGGGTTTGCAAGGAATTGCACCTAAATTGGGTAAAATTTACCGTCCAATGCTTGATATTTCACGTGCTGAAATTGAAGAATATTGCAAAACTCTAGGGCTAAGTCCAAATTTTGACAGTTCAAATAACAACAACGATTACGCCCGAAACTTTATAAGAAATGAGGTTTTGCCAAAGTTTAAACAAATAAATTCAAACTATGAAGAAGCTCTAAATTCGTTATCAATTCTAGCTTTTGAAGAAGAACAGATTATAAAAGAATACATAAAATCATTAAATTTGTATGAAAACGACAAAATTTTATCGCAAAAGTTTAAAAATTTGTCAGCCCAAATGCAAAAAAGAATTGTGTATGAAATCTATGTAAAATATGATTTTGAATACACGCAAGAGCGAATTTTAAACACATTAAAATTTATAAATGAAAATATCACATCAAAAAGTGGCAAAAAATGTTCAATAGACGCGACTCATTGGCTTTTTGTGAGTGAAAAATATATTGAAGTATTAACTAATCAAATTAAAAATGAAAAGGTCTTAAAAATCACCACAGAAGGCTCTTACAAATTTGGAGATTATGTGTTTTCTATCGAAAAATGTACAGAAAAAATTAAGAATTATCCAAAAGATTCTGATTTTAAAGCATACATTGAATTAAAATCGCCGATTGATTTTGAACTTAGAACCCGCAGAGATGGCGATAGAATTACTCCACTTGGTTCTAAAGGCGAAATGAAATTAAAAAAATATTTAATCTCAAAAAATATTCCGCAACACGAAAAAGACAAAATTATTTTACTTTGTAAAGAAGGCAAAATCCTTTGGGTAAGCGGTTATGGACTAAGTGAAGATTTAAAAGTTGTCAACAATTGCACGCATGTGCTAACATTAAAGAAAATAAGTTAGGTGGTAAATTATGATAAAAATGATAACAGAAAGCGATTTAAAAGTTTTAATTCCAGAAGACGAACTTCAACACAA
>CALAFU010000118.1 GCA_937891325.1 uncultured Candidatus Melainabacteria bacterium
TGTGAGTGTAACCGCCGGCGTTTAGAATTACACCGTCATAAATTCCGTTTGCTTTTTGAATAAAATCAACAATTTCGCCTTCAATATTTGATTGACAGCAATCTAATTGAATGTCATGTTTTTTAGCTTCTGCTTGAAGATGTTTTTCAATTTCTTCTAAAGTTTCAGAGCCATATTTATCTGGTTCTCTTGTTCCCAATAGGTTCAAATTTGGTCCGTTTACTAATAAAATATTCATAATTTTATCCTTTCTTTGTAACTCTATTATAACAAAAAAACATGTTTTTTAAATTTTGTGTGATTAATTTGAACATTTGTGGTATATATATTATAGATAAAGGAAAAATTTTGAGGTATTAATGGAAGCAAACAAACCACTACAACGCCGTTGGTATGATAAAGACCCTGTTTTAAAAGAGGCATTAGAACTATTGAGACTTGCCCCTGGGGATAAAAGAGATGCAGCAGCAGAATTTATTATTCAAATGCAAGAACAAGTTGCAGCTGATGTTATTGAAAAAGTTTACGACATTATGTCAGAATATCATGGCAAAGGTAAACGTTGGTATGACAACGATCCAATCGTTATGAAGGCGATTGAATTATTGAGAGTTGCTCCTAAAAAGACTCAAAAAGAAGCTGCTTTAAAACTTTTGACTGCCTTAGAAAACAACGACGGCGGTATGGAATTGATTAAAGAATAATAAACCACAATGAAAGATATACAAAAAGAATACGATTCAAGAGGGGTCGATATTCAAAAGGTCGGAATCAAAGATTTTGAAGTTCCGCTAAACATTAGACGTAAAAATAGCTCAAATCAAGTTGTTAACGCGAAAGCTCGCGTTGCTGTTTCTTTGCCTAAACATTACAAAGGCACTCACATGTCACGTTTTGTTGAAGTGCTTACAGAATGGCAAAATAAAGACATGCTTGGTTCTGATTTAAAAGGTTGTATCTCTGCAATTGTTGAAAAATTAGACGCAAAAAGCGGAGAATTAGAATTCACCTTCAAATATTTTATAAACAAATTCGCGCCCGTTTCTGGTTTAACCTCAACAATGAGCTATGAATGTTCTTTTAACAGTATTTTAGAAGATTACAATACCGAAAACGAGCATTACAAATTCATTTTAGGTGTAAAAGTTCCTGTAACAACGCTTTGTCCTTGTTCAAAAGAGATTGCAGACTACGGGGCTCACAATCAAAGAGCCATTATCGGAGTAAAAGTTTCTTATGACAGAAACGAACATATCTGGATAGAAGACCTTATTGAAATGATTGAAAGCCATTCATCAAGCTCTATTTATCCACTATTAAAACGCGAAGACGAAAAATTTGTGACAGAAAAAGCCTATGACAATCCAAAATTCGTAGAAGATATTTTGCGCGACGTAGTTTTAGATTTGCGCAAAAATAATGTAGTAAAAGAGTTTGAAGTTGAATGTGAAGCAATGGAGAGCATACACAATCATTCAGCT
>CALAFU010000119.1 GCA_937891325.1 uncultured Candidatus Melainabacteria bacterium
AGAAAATATCCAAGCATTAATTTTAAATACTCAAAAGTCCCAGGAAAAGATGTTTTGCATATTCAAGGTTTGAATAAATCAGTAAACGGCGAATTGTTGATTAAAAATTTCTCGCTTGATGTTGTTCAAGGTGAAAAAATTGCCTTTATTGCAAAAAATCCTTTGATTATTACGACTTTATTTCAAATGCTAAATGGCGAATTAGAGCCTGATAGCGGTGAAATTAATTGGGGTGTAACCGCAACTCGTTCTTATTTCCCTAAAGAAAATAATCACCTTTTTGAGGAAAAAATAGACCTAATAAAATGGTTGGGGCAATTCTCTCAAGAGCAACATATTAGCTATTTAAGAGGTTATTTAGGAAGAATGTTATTCTCTGGAGAAGATGCTGAAAAGAGTGTTAATGTTCTTTCAGGTGGTGAAAAAGTACGTTGTATGCTTGCAAAAATGATGATTGCTGAAAGCAATGTTTTAATCTTTGATGAACCTACAAACCATTTGGATTTGGAAGCGATTACATCACTAAATAACGCTCTAATTGATTATACAGGAACAGTTCTATTTACCTCTCAAGATTACCAATTTATTCAAACGGTTGCGGATAGAATTGTTGAAATTTCACCTTATGGATATATTAATTTCCAAATGAAATATGAAGACTACATCAATAGCCCTGATATTCAAAAACGTAGAGATTTGATGTATAACAAATTTGCACAAAATGCAGGTAAAAAATAGTGCTTATTGAAGATTTTAAACTTGAAAAATGGATTAATTCTAGAGAAGACAGGACAAAAATAGACTTGTCTGCAACTTGTCCTAAGGTGTTATCATTGAAGGTATTAACGCAAATTACAGGCGAGAATTTTTCTAAAATGTCTGAAATCCCGCTTAATTACGGACAACTTCATGGCACAAAACGACTAAAACAAGCCATTTGCAACTTATATGAAAATGTGAATTTGGACAATGTTACGGTTACTTTAGGCGGTATTGGCGCGAATTATTTAGTGCTTCAAACGCTTGTAAATAAAGCCGACAAGGTTGTTTGTGTATGTCCTTGCTATCAGCAAATGTACACTTTACCAAAAAATTTTGGTGCTAATGTTGAACTGTTTTTCTTAAATGAAGATTGGACTCTAGATATTGAGCAATTTAAGGCGGTTGTCGGCGAAGATACCAAGCTAATTTGTGTAACTAATCCAAATAATCCGACAGGCATGAACTCTGATTTGACAGACATTGTAAAGGTCGCTAGAGGTGTTGGTGCATATCTTTTTGTAGATGAGGTTTATAGAGGTTTAAATCATAGTGAAACTCCATATTCAAAATCCGCAGTAGACCTTTATGATAAAGCAATTGTTACAGGTAGTATGTCAAAAACGTACTCTCTTGCTGGAATTCGACTTGGTTGGATTGTTGCAAATAAAAATATAATAGAGCAAATTAACTCAAATAGAGAGTATAACACAATCAGTATAAGCGCTTTAGACGATTATGTAGCGACAATTGCGCTAGAAAATCATGACAAAATTGTTGATAGAAATTTGAAAATAATATTAGAAAATAAAAAAATATTATCAAATTTTATAAATTTAAACAGTCATTTTTCTTGGATAGAGCCAAATGCGGGCACTATTGCATGTGTGAAATTTGATTATGATTTAACTTCAGAGGACTTTTGTGCAAAATTATTTGATGATACAGGCGTTTTAACAATTCCTGCAAGTTGTTTTGATATGCAACAAAAATTCTTCCGAATTGGTTATGCTATGGATAGCCAAATTCTGCAAAATAGTTTAAATTCAATATCTGATTGGATTAGAAAAATTTATTAATTAAGTTATCAAACAGCCCTTGTTTTTTCGGCTTTTTCTCTGTCATAACTTTGTGTGCGTGCATTTCGTCAAATTCCGCACCCATATTTTTCTTAAGGTAATCTACAACGGCTTGTGAACGTGCTTCTTCGTTTGGAAATTCTGCTCTGATTTTATCCAATTCTTTGTAATCCAAAAATTTTCCACCGCAACTGTAACATTCATCGATGATTATATCACCTTTTAGGCTTGTTGAATTTTTAACCATTTTCATTCCACAAGCAGGGCAAATTCTTTTGTATGTTTCGTCTACAGTCTTGAAAGTTTTTCCTTCAAGTGCCTTTTTTATTTCATCAATTGATTCTGTTTTTTCATCAAAATTTTTAAATTCTCTATTGTCAAAGAAGATTCCGCCACAACCGTTCGTGCAAACATCAACGTTGCAATTTGCTCTTTCTATAAAAACCTTCTCCATTTTTTCTCCGCAAGCGGGACAAGTTAAAATCTCTTTTGAATCTGCCATGACAACACTCCTTGTTTATAGTCATTATTATACAATAAAATCTTGGCATTTTACATGACAAGATACTAAAAGGCACACTGCGCAATGCGCAGTGTGCCTTAATACATTTTATCGGCAAAGAATGTTATAACTTAATAGCATTGAAACAAAGCCTGTGATAACAGTTCCTTGTGGTTCACCTGCAATAAGTGTGCAGATTGTTGTGCCAATTATTGCAAGTATAAAGCTAACCCAGCTTGCGTGTGGCTTTTCCAAAGGTTTTTGCACAAAAGAATATCTTATAATTATTGCAATTAGTATGAATACAAGCGATACTGAAACGGTGATTGCTGTTGATGACACTATTTACCTGCCTTAAAGTTTTCTAGGTTCAATTCCCAATTATAAGCAGTTTTAATGCTATCTTTTAAGGTTCTTTGAGGGTGCCATTTCAAGTTTTCTTTTGCTTTATTCGCATTAGCGTAAAGTTTTGCAGGGTCGCCTTCACGACGTTCAACAACTTCAACGTTAATTTTTTGATTTAAAACTTCTTCGCAAGTGTCAAATACTTCTTTTACGCTGTCGCCTTGTTCTGTACCAAGGTTGAAGAAGTCAGATTTGTTATTTTCTTTTAAATATAAATAAGCCAATCGGTGAGCTTCAGCAAGGTCTTCGACGTTTACATAGTCACGAATACAAGTTCCGTCTGGTGTATCGTAATCGTTGCCGAAGATTTCGAAAACTTTTCCTGTGCCAAAAGTTGATTTTAAAATGTTTGGAATCAAGTGGCTTTCTGGATCGTGCCATTCTCCAACTCTGCTTTTTTCGTCACAACCTGCAACATTAAAGTATCTCAAACGAATTGATTTTAAGCCGTATGCTTTGTCATAGTCCTTCATCATCATTTCAACGCAAAGTTTTGTGTTGCCGTAAGGATTGATTGGGTTTTGAGGGTGTTTTTCATCAATTGGTGTATATTGAGGCTCTCCATATGTTGCACAAGTTGATGAGAATACAATCTTTTTAACGTTATGTTTTACCATTGTGTCTAGCAAGTTCATTGTGCCATAAACATTGTTTCTATAATATTTTGCAGGGTCTGTAACACTTTCACCAACAAGTGAAAATGCGGCAAAGTGGATTACAGTTTCAATGTCATATTCTTCAAATACTTTTTCAATGTCTTCAATGTTGCGCAAGTCGCCTTGTACAAATTTAACGTTTCCAATTTTCTTTAGTGCGTTAATTGTTTCAATGTGACCTGTTGCCAAATTATCAAATACAACAACATCATAGCCGTTGTTTAAAAAGTTAATAGCTGTGTGGCTTCCGATATAACCAGCAGCACCTGTAATTAAAATCATCTAAAATAATTCCTATCTTCTGTGTAACAAGTTAATTATACAACTTAAACCTAAAATTTAAAGTCTTTTCCGTCAAGTTCTTTT
>CALAFU010000120.1 GCA_937891325.1 uncultured Candidatus Melainabacteria bacterium
ATGTTTTGAGCATGTTGTTAAGTTTTGTTAAGATAATATATACTCGGTTATATATGCATTTATTTATTTTACAATAGCGGTGCGGGTTTCAGCTGAAACCCGCACCGCTACATGGTTTTAGTAAATTTATAAATTTTAGCCTTTTACTGCTCCATCATTTTCACCAGAAATGAAATATCTTTGCATTGCTAAAAAGAAAATCAAAATCGGAATGGTTGATAATATTGAACCTGCTGCAATAAACCTCCAATTTGAGCTAAACATGCCTTGTAAGTTGTTTACCCCAACAGGAAGAGTATACATAGACTCTTTCGTTAAAACGATGCTTGGCCATAAGAATTCACCCCAAGAGCCAATAAATGTAAATATTGCTAATACAGCTAAGGAAGGTTTTACCATAGGTAAAATCACACGCCAAAAGACTTGGAAGACATTACAACCGTCTACAATTGCCGCTTCTTCCATTTCGCGAGGTATAGTCATAAATGCTTGGCGCATCAAGAAGATTCCAAACGCACTTACAGCAAACGGCATTACAAGCCCGATATAGCCCATAAAATTGTTTACAGTATCCATCATATTCAATTTAATTGTAATAAGGTAAACGGGCAACATAATCGCCTGAAATGGAACCATAATTGTTGCTAGTATCGCAAAAAATGTTATTTTCTTTCCTGCAAAATTCATTCTTGCCAAAGGGTATGCTGCGAGTGAAGATAAAATCAAATTTAATAACACTGTAAAACCTGCAACAATCATACTATTCCAAAAGTATGCCATAAAGTCCACTTTTTGCCATACGCCAATATAGTTTTCCCATGTAAAATCAGTAGGAATAATTACGGGTGGGTAGGCAAATATATTTTCATTTGCACCTTTTAAAGATGTCGAAATTAACCAAATAAATGGAAAAATTGACAACAAAGACACAAATATCAAAACTGCATGAGATGATGCTTTTTCTACAAAACGTCTTAACATAGCGAATTAACCACCAGGGCAAAGGCTTTCCCAATCAACATCATCCTCGTCTTCACCAGGTTCTGGAATTTCATCACCGTCTTCAAGCATCAACATTAATTGTAGTTTTAATTGATGTTTATAATTTTCCCTAGCTTTTTCAATAGTTTTTGCACAGAATGCAAAACTAGGAATTTCTTTAATTTCTATATAAAAGTATGGATTACCATTGAAGTCCAAATCTGTACCTTCAATAAGTGTCCAATCTAAATTTAAGTAATAATCTAAATCTTTATTCATTTGCAAAATCCTCTGTTAAAGGTTGGTTTATCATAATTCCTTCGCCACCGATTACGTCAACTTGTTTTCCGTTAAGTTGAAGGTATATTGGCAAGTTTGAATTTCTTTTTGATGTTTTAATCAATTGGAATAATCTTTTATAAAGTCCGTCAGTACCGCCACCTAGTTCAAATTCACCACTCAAGTTAATAACAACTTTTGAAGGTGTTTCTGTAACTGAAATAAGTCTAGTACCTGCTGGAACTTCTGTATATACGCCTAATTTCTTTTCTTTTGCTGATGGACCATTAACTAAAGTTTTTAAAGCAAACTTCAAACGAGATGTACCATCTACTTCTGGTGCATACTCACGTTTTACAGCTCTATAAACTTCATCACCTTTAGAGTTTTGAGCAATAAAGAATACATAAACATAGTCCTTAGCTTGTTTTGGCTTTTCTTGTTCTGGTTGTTCTTCTGTTGGAACTTGAGTTTCTGATGGAGTTTGAGGCTCATCAACAATTACGTCTTGGCTTCCGAAAAATGCCATTTTAACGTAAACTACAACCAATATTGCAACTATTAATAATCCAATTTTTTGAAACGCGTTCATAATCCCACACCACACTATTTCTTTTGTTCTGTATTTTTAGGTATAAATACTGTACCGTCTAACATAATATTGTTACCTTTAATATCAAAGTTATTAAGAGCAACTTTTGTATTCTTATTATTTAACACATCAACAGTAAAATTCAATGGATTTACTAAATTTAATACATTTGTTAACTGTGTTAGACTAACTTTTTGGTTAAAATTTTCTAATGTTACGTCAGATGCTTTAAATTGACCATTTTCAATTTTCATTTTAGATGACAAATTCAAATTTACAGGAACATTTCTACCAAAGATTTGGTTATTCATCTTTAAAGTGAAATAAAATCTGTCAGCTTTTAATTTTACATCTACGTCTTTCAATTCCATTAAGTTTAAAGCACCAACTTTAACATTTAATGAGTTCAAGAAAGTTAAATAATTTTTAGACAATAGAGTCTTTCTCAAATCAACATCAGAAATAGTCATATTGTATTTCATAATGAAGTTTTCTTTAAATTTAACATCTTTTGTTGTCGCTTTTACATAATTGAAATCACAAACTGTATTTGCGCTAAATTCTGAGACATAAATACCGTCAAAATCTAAGTTTTCACCTGTAATATTAAGTCCTTTAAAACGACCATTTGCTAAATCTTTAGCACTAAAAGAGTTCATTTTAACTTTAAAACCTTTAGCGCCTGTTGATTTCTTCAATTCTTTTTTGATAATTGAATTAGCAACAGCTTTTGAAATCAAGTTCATACCTGTAACTGCTGTAAGAACCTTAGTCGGAGTTTTCGCCATATCATAAGGTTGAGCACAATATGTAGTTAAATCTCCTGCAAATGATACTGATGAAGTCATCATTAATATAACAACAAGTAATAATACTTTTTTAAACATTATTAAATACCTTTTTGACTCTGATACACCCATTGCAAGAACTTGCAACGGCTTTTATACTATTATTATAAACCAAAATTATATTTTCGGCATTATTAATACTTTTGTTAAGAAGTGGCTTGCCATTAGAAATATCAACATTTTCAGAGGTATTCAAATTATATAATGGATAGCTCAGCATGCTTATAGGTTCAATCAAATTATTTTGAACAAACTCTTTAGAATTATAGTCTTCCATTTTTATTGAATTTTCAACTAAGAATTTGCCTGCTTGGGTACGAATAAGGCGAGTTAAATATCCGCCACAACCTAAGTTCTGTCCTAAATCATTTGCAATTGAACGAATATATGTACCCTTTGAACATTCAATATAAACTTGAGCCTCTTGCTTTTCCTCATCAAAGTTTTTTAATTCAATTTTATGAATAGTAACTTTTCTAGGCTTAACTTCAACTACTTTGCCTTCTCTTGCATATTCGTAAAGTTTTTTTCCTGCAACTTTTATAGCTGAGTACATCGGTGGAAGCTGTTCTATTTCACCTTCAAAAGTTTTTAAAGCCTCTAAAACGTCGTCTTTAGTAACTTTTTTATCGCTTTCAAAAGTAACATTTCCCTCTGTATCATACGTATCAGTAGCCTTTCCCAATTGAACGAAAGCCAAGTATGCTTTATCATCTGGTAGATATTCAATTAATCGAGTTGAATTACCAATACAAATAGGTAAAACGCCTTCAGCAAAAGGGTCTAAAGTACCAGTATGACCGATTTTCTTTATTTTTAAAAGTTTGCGAAAATAAGCAACAACATCATGAGATGTTTTGCCGACAGGTTTATATACGTTCAAAAAGCCGAACAATTAAACTTCTCCGCGTGAAATTTTATTCAAAATTTCTGTAACTCTTGAACCACGTTCAATTGAATCATCTGGAATAAATCTTAATTCAGGAGTTAATCTCAAACGAATACGTCTGCCAACTTCGTATCTAATTTTTGAAACGTTTGCATTAATTACATCAATAGATTTTTTCTTTTGTTCTTCTGAACCGAAAACGCTATAAAAAACTTTTGCGAAAGAGTTATCGTGGCTAACTTCAACGTCAGTAATTGATACAACTCCAACTAAACCACGTATTTCTTTACGCAAGATGTCCGAAATTTCTCGCATTAATTCTTTTCTAACTCGTTCGTTTCGTAAATTACTACTCATTGGACACCTACTTTATTTAAAATTATAAACTCTTACGTTCAACTTCTTCAGTAGTTGAAACTTCAATAATATCGCCTTCTTTAAGGTCATTAAACTTAGCGAATGAAATACCACATTCAAAGCCTTGAGCAACCTCTTTAACGTCATCTTTGAAACGTTTCAATTGGTCAATTGCACCTCTAAAGATTTCAACGCCATCACGTTTTAGAACTGCAGTCTTACTACGAACAATCTTACCTTCTGTAACATAGCAACCAGCAATCTTAGTTGTTTTACCAATTGTAAATACTTGACGAACTTCAGCTTTACCAAGTTCAACTTCTTTAACTTCTGGTTCAAGTAATGACAACATTGTTTTTTCCATATCTTCTAAGATTTGGTAAATAATATCGTATTTCTTGATAATTACGTGTTCTCTTTCAGCCGCTGCCATTGCATTTGAATCTTCTTTTACTGTAAAGCCTAAGATTAACGCTTTAGATGCAGAAGCTAACATAACATCAGCTTCTGAAATATCACCAACACCAACGTGGATAATCTTTGTATCAATTTCATCAGAATCCATTTGTGCAATTGCTTGAGATACAGCCTCAGCTGCACCGTGAGTGTTTGCTTTAATGATTAAGTTCAATTGAGGAACATCAGCTTCACCTGAAACAGCTTCTTTTCTGATGTGTGCAGGTAGCATTTCATCTAAACGTTTTGTTCTTTCTGTTTCTTTACGTTTTTCGATGATAGCTTTCATTTCTTTTTCGTTTGCTACTACTTCAAACTTGTCACCTGCTTGAGGTACTTCTGTCAAACCTAAAATTTCAACAGGAGTTGAAGGTTCTGCACTCTTAATTTTTTCGCCTGAATCTGAAATCAAAGCTCTTACACGACCGCAAGCTGTACCAACAACAACACAATTACCTGTATAAAGAGTACCATTTTGAACAAGTAATGTTGCAACAGGACCTTTACCTTTGTCTAAGTTTGCTTCAATTACAACACCTGACGCTTTAGTGTTTGGATTTGCTTTCAAATCTTGCATTTCTGCAACTAACAAGATATATTCTAATAATTCATCAATACCTTGTCTTTGTAATGCAGAAACTTTACATGTAATAGTGTCCCCACCCCATGCTTCTGGAACTAAACCGTGTTCAGTTAATTGAGTTAAAACTCTATCAGGATCTGCACCAGCTTTATCAATTTTGTTTACAGCAACGATAATTGGAATTTCAGCAGCTTTTGCGTGGTTAATAGCTTCAATTGTTTGAGGCATAATACCGTCATCAGCAGCAACAACAAGAATTGCAATATCAGTTGCTTTTGCACCTCTAGCACGCATTTCAGTAAACGCTTCGTGACCAGGAGTGTCTAAAAATACAACTTTTTTGCCGTCGTGAAGATAAATTGTATAAGCACCGATAGATTGAGTGATACCACCAACTTCGGTATTTACAATTTTATGCTTAGAAGCTCTGATACTATCTAATAATGTTGTTTTACCGTGGTCAACGTGTCCCATAATACTGATTACAGGAGCTCTACGAACCATGTTCTTTTCGTCAGCTTTCAATGCTTCTTTTTGTTCTTCTTTTGCCATTTCTTGTTGAATATATGCGTCTAAGTCTTCATCTAGAACCTCTAAGCCATATTCAGCACAAACCTTTTTAATTACGTCAACGTCAATCAATTGGTTAACTGTTGCCATAATACCGTTTAACATCAAGAATTTAACGATTTCAGCCGGAGTCTTTTGAATTTTATCAGCTAATTCTTGAATTGTCATAGCTGTTGTTACAACTAATTTTGTTACAGCTTCTTTTTCTTCCTCTTTATGAACATGTTTTTTATGTTTTTGAGCAGCTGCTTTTTCTAGTGAAATTCTTTCTTGTTCTTCTTCTTTAGAAATTTTGTCTTTTCTTTTTGAATCAGGTTTATGTTTTGAACCATAATTACCCTTGTTTTCATAAATATCTTGAGGGATAATATGACGTTCAATAGGCTTGTTATTGTTATCAAATGGCTTTTTACCTGATTTATCACCTGCTTTAGCGTTTCTGTCAGGTTTTCCTGCTGGTTTTGCAGTACCTTCTTGAGGTCTAGCTGCGCGTCTTACAATTTCAAGACGATTTACAGGTTGAACTTTTTTTACAACTTGAACTCTTGGTTGTTCTGCTTGAGCTGTTTTTTCTTGAGTAGTTTCTGTTTTAGCAGGTTCAGCTTTTCTTTCCACACGTTCAATAAGTGGTTTTTCTTCAGCTTTTGGAGCTTCTTTTTCAACTACTTGAACTTCAGGTTTAGCTTCTGCCTTAGCTTTTTTAACAATGAATGCTTTTGGTTTTTTAACTTCAACTTTAGAGCCACCTGCAATAAAATCTTTTAATCTTTTACATTGTTCAGGTGTTACAGAACTTGAGTGGGTTTTCACGACAATCTGAATTTGAGCTAATTTTTCAATTACCTCTTTTTGGGTTAGTCTCTTTTGCTCACGGGCCTCTTTTAGACGCTGCCCGATATTTTTATCTGCC
>CALAFU010000121.1 GCA_937891325.1 uncultured Candidatus Melainabacteria bacterium
AATGATGATTAGAATATAGTAGAAATAGAATAGATTGTTAATCGCTTTTAGAATCATATTGCTTCCTCACTAACCTTATACTTGAGAGTCTCTAGAAGTGTTAGCACATTCGCAATGTTCTCTTTCAGCAGGGATAGATTCGATAACTCTGAATAATAAGTTTTTAACTTTTTCGATGTTTTCGTCGAATACTCTGCAAACTTCGTGGTGAGAAACAGGAGGAACATCGCCAACAAGACCGCAGTCGTGGTCTGTGATTAAACAGATGTTTAATGGACACATATCCATTTCTCTAACAAGGTAGTTTTCAGGGAATGCAGTCATACCAATTGTATCCCAGCCTTGAGCTGTGAAGAATTTAGATTCAGCAGTTGTAGAGAATCTAGGTCCGTTGATAACAACCATAGTACCTGTTTCGTGAACCTTGATACCTAATTGTTTAGCTGTATCAATAGCGATTTTTCTTAATTCTGGGCAGTACATGTTAGCTGCAGATGGGTGGTGAACAACAGGACCTTCAAAGAATGTTGATTTTCTGCCGTCAGTCCAATCAACGAATTGATCGCAGATAACGAAGTCACCAGGGTTGATATGTTTTTGTAAGCTACCAGAAGCGCAAGGAGAGATAACTCTTTCGCAACCAACGTGTTTCATAGCCCAAACGTTAGCTCTGTAGTTGATTAAATGAGGTAGAATAGTATGGTTTCTGCCGTGTCTAGGCATGAAAGCAACTTTGTGTTCACCGATTTGACCAATCATTAAGTTGTCACTAGGCATACCGTAAGGAGTTTCAACTTTAACTTCTTCAACATTGTCTAAGAATTTGTAGAAACCTGAACCACCGAATACACCGATAGTAGCTAATTTTTTTTGTTCCATTTTTAAAATTTCCTTTCTTTTAATATGAATTTTATTTTAATTAATTTTGTTTTACACCGAAATAACCATTAGCGTTTAAGAAATCTAATTGTGTTTGCTTAGATGCACCATAACCTGATGAATTGCTGTTTACTTGGACAGTTCCGTCTCTGTAAACGTAGAAATCAAACCTGTCAGGATCTGAACAAGTCGAAGGTGTTGTACCTGAACCAAAGTTGTTTGGACAATTAGGTCCTTTGTCTAAACCGTTTACGTCAATTTCAATAATTTTTACATCATCACTAAGGCTAGAATTTTTTGCTTGGTTTGTAATTTGCCAAAATGACTTGTCTTGAGCAACAAAGGCCTTTGAGCTAGATACGGTTGGAGATGTTTCAACAGCACCTAGAGTTCTGTTTTTAAACTCGTTATAGAATTTGTTAGTGTCAGTAGTTCCGTCTTCTTTGTAATTGTTTAAAAGCCCTATAAGAGTAAGGTTTGAGTCAGATATTGGAATGTCGGGATAAGCCATTTTGTCGTTAAGCATATCAGTAACAGTTTGAGTCAAATGGTTGTAGCATTTTTGGAAAGCCGGTCTGTTAGAATATGCGGTCATACTTTTTAAACTGCTAATAACAGCACCTGAAACAATCGCAACAATGATAAGCGCAATTAGGATTTCTGCCAACGTGAATGCTTTTAATTTCATTTAAAAACTCCTTTGGATTAATTATACCAAAAAGAATAAAACAATACAATAATGTAAAGAATGAGTGCAAAAAGGAAAACACAAAAAATAATGTCATTCTTGTATATGTTAAGTAATTCGGTGACAAAATTACTAATAAAAAAAGTTTAATTA
>CALAFU010000122.1 GCA_937891325.1 uncultured Candidatus Melainabacteria bacterium
CTGTTTCAATCTTCAACCTTGTATCACGCAATGGTTAATGAAACTGCTAAAAAAGTATTTAGAAAAATTGACCATTCCGCAATTTTCTTATTGATTGCAGGTACTTATACTCCAATATTGTTGCTAGTTGTGCCGTTTCCACACTCTGTAGCTTTGCTTGCAATGACTTGGTACTTAGCAATTATGGGTATTGTTTTTTCTTGCATAACTTTAAAATTCAAATACTTGAATACCGCCCTATACCTAGTAATGGGTTGGTTGTCACTATTTTTGATGTTCAGAATGTGGGCTTATAACCCGGTTTCAGTTTACTACCTACTAGGTGGTGGCTTGTTATTCTCGCTAGGTTGTGTATTCTATTTGCTTAAAAAAGTTCCATTCATGCACTCAATATGGCACTTGTTCGTTTTAGGCGGTGCAATATTGCATTATATGGCTGTAATGGCGCTCTTAAGATAATTAAGCGTTGATTAAATCTGTTGGAAGATATTTTTGTTTGTATGTTTCAAAGTTTTGTTTGAATTCATCTTCGCCAGAGGTTTTCAATTCGTTTAAGTATCTGTGTTTATCAAATGCTGATTGATCGATTTGAATTAAGCAAACAGCTACGTTTGAACAGTGGTCTGATACACGTTCAATGTTGTTTAATACTTCTGTTAGTAAGAAGCCTAACTCGATTGTACAAGTACCGTTTTGAAGTCTTTCGATGTGTTTGTTTTTAGCATCGTTAATCAAAATATCAATAACTTGTTCAAGAGGTTCAACCTTTTTAGCTTTTTCAAGATTGTTTTCACTGAAGGCTTCTACTGTCAAATCCATAATTTCTGATAAAGCGCTTGTAATTCTTTGAATTTCAGCTTTTGCCTCATCTGAGAAACTAATTTGTTTTTCATTCATGTCTTTTGCAACTTTTAAGATGTTTACAGCGTGGTCGCCGATTCTTTCAAAGTCACTTATGCAGTGAAGAAGTTTAGAAACCTCGTGGTTGTCTTTTTCTGTCAAATCTTTACTTGAAAGTTTAACTAAGAATGTACCTAATTTATCCTCGTACATATCAATTTTAGGTTCTTTTCTAAGAATTTTATCCATTCTCTTTTGGCTGAAGTTGTTAATCATCTTCATTGAACGGAAGAAGTTCTTCTTAGCCATAATACCCATTTGGTCTGTCATATTCTTACATTCAGCGATTGCAAATGTAGGAGTAACAAGTAATCTTTCATCTAAGAATACGGTTTCATCATCTTCGTCAGATTTAGATTTAACAGCCCATATAGC
>CALAFU010000123.1 GCA_937891325.1 uncultured Candidatus Melainabacteria bacterium
ACTAAAGAAGATGTTGAATCAAAATAGTTAATGAATTGTAAACGATTTGCAGTATATAAAAACATGTATTAATATTTTAATATGGAAAATATATGTAAACTTAGTGACGTAAATCCGATACTTATAAACCTTACAGGTGTAAGGCTAATCGTGCTATTTTCGTTTTTATTAGATGCACCTAGAAGTGCCGAAGAAATTTATCAACATCTTCAAGATTATGACTACCCTAAAGACGGTATCTCTATTGATACTGTTCGTAATGACATGAATTCCTTGCGACAAGCAGGTTGCGTAATCTCTAGAGCCGACAAATCAAATGGATTTAAATATAAACTTATTTCACACCCATTTGAATTGAATATCGACATGAAATTAGCAAAATCACTTTCAAAATTATATTTAAAGGGTATTGAAAGCTATTCAATAAAACATTTGCTATACCTAGACGAATTATTCATAAAATTGGCAAAATACACAAAAGACGAAGCTGTCGCAGAATACTTGTTAGGTATATCTTTAATCAAAAATATTGATAAGGACTTATTAAAAGATTTATATGGTGCGTATTTAAAGGAACAGACCGTAACCTTTACATACAATGCACCAAATTCAGGAAAGCAAAATATCAAATTTGTAATTGAAGACTTTGAATTTAGAAGCAAGAAATTATACGTAAATGGTTATAGCTTAACTCATGAAGACAAAGCATTCTTCTTAGTTTCAAGAATTATCGCACCTATTACAGTTCATTTGCAAAAAGAAGCTATTAAAAATCTTACTCAAACTGTTCAATATGAACTTACAAATAGTGCAGTTTCAAATTATTGCCAAATAGAAAAAGAAAAAATAGTTGAACAAAATAAAAAACACTTGGTTGTTGAACTTACAAGCGATAACGAGTTTAAAATTATACAACGACTTTTGGCGTATGGTGCAAATTGTAAAATCATTTCACCAAATTCTTTTAAAGAAAAAATGATAGAAACTTTAAAATCAATGGAGCAAGCATATTAAAAATGTCTAGAACAAAGAATAATACAACATTTGCAGCATATAGAGTTTTTGAAACATTAGCATTTTTAATAAAACAACCGGCTAATGTCGCTGAGATTACAAAACATTTAGAAGGTTTAAAGACTATTGGCGAAAGAAATTATTCCAAAGCTCTGATTTATAAATACTTGTCAACACTAAAGTTTGCAGGTATTGAGCTAAAACGCCATAAATGCAGATATGAAATTGGCAAATTACCATTCAAAATTGATTTATCAAAAGAAGACATTACAGCCTTGAGCGTATTGAAAGAAATCTTTAAAGTTACGCCAGAAAAAGACATTGCAGAAAATATAAATAAATTTTTCTATCAACTAAATATGCACATAGATTTCGACCAAAATCCTTATGGCGAAGAAAAAGAAACTTGCAAAAATAAATTTGAACTTACTAAAAAGCAAGTTCAAGAAGTAAAACAATATGAAGAACTTCAAGAGGAAGATTTAAGATTTAAAATTACATACAAAAATATCTTGAACGAAACAGTTACTGAAATATGCGAAATTATTGAAGTTTATACAGAACAAAACAATGTTTACTTGAAAACATATAACACACAACATGGCTGTTTCTTAATACTTAATATTGACCAAATTGAAGACATTGAAAAAACACCTCAAAAAAATACTCATAGATATTTTTCTAGTACAACAGTGTTTAAATTGAAGGGTAAACTTGCAAAACGTTATACTTTAAGAAACGAAGAACATTCAATGGGCATGGATAAAGAAGGTAGCTTGTTAATTGCAAGCAAAAAAGAACCTAAAGAAGAATTATTCTTGCGCTTGATGAGATACGGAAATAATTGCGAAGTTGTTTCACCAAAACAAGATAGAGAAACAATGCATAACCTAATCAAAACAGCGTTAGCAAATTACCAAAGTTAATCACCCTCTAAAGGACTTGATTTTAAACCCTTTTGATGTTAAATTAAATATACACAAAGTTCAAAAAACTTGAATTTTGGGCCTGTAGCTCAGCGGTAGAGCAGGGGACTCATAATCCCTTGGTCGTGGGTTCGAACCCCTCCGGGCCCATTTTTTATACAAAATTTTTGCTACTTTCATAAATAATAAAAATCCGTCAACTTCTGAGGTATGTTTTATGTATCAAAATAAATTTAAAGAAAATCAAGATTATAAGGCAAAAATTGATGCATATAGACCTTTAAATCAAAACACGATTGAACAAATTAAAGAATACTACAGAGTTGGACTTACTTACACTTCTAATGCGCTAGAAGGCAATACTCTTGATTTAGCTGAAACAAAAGTTATATTAGAAGATGGTCTAACAATTGGTGGAAAACCATTAAAAGACCACCTTGAAGTAATTGGGCATGCCAAAGCCTTTAACAAATTATTAGAATTAGTTCAAACAAAAACTATAACTGAGAATAACATAAAAGAATTACATAAACTTTTTTACAATCAAATTAACCCTAAACTAGCAGGTAAATACAGAACTAAATCAATAATCGTAACAGGCTCTGATATTGATTTTCCAAAACCTGAAACTCTTAATACAAAAATGAATGATTTTATAACAAAAATTCAACAAATGAGGTGCGAGCTAAATCCAATAGAGTTTGCTGCTATGGTTCACGCAATGTTCGTTAATATTCATCCATTTATTGATGGAAATGGTAGAGTTGCTAGACTTTTAATGAATTTGATATTATTACAAGAAGGCC
>CALAFU010000124.1 GCA_937891325.1 uncultured Candidatus Melainabacteria bacterium
CATTGAAAATTAAATATAACTAATGGGCCTGTGGCGAAATTGGTAGACGCACTAGACTTAGGATCTAGCGCAGCGATGTGTGAGAGTTCGAGTCTCTCCGGGCCCACCATTTCAAAGGGCTTCTTCGGAAGTCCTTTTTTATAGGTGAAACATGGCAGATATTTTTGAAGAGTATAAAAATTTAAAATCGTTTGAAGTTGAGTTCTTTGATGAGGTTTACATGCACAGAATTATGTGCAAAATCAGAAACATTGAACCTGACAAAATGCTTATATATTCAGATGATTCAAAAACAGGCGATGTAAAACCTAAAGTTGGAACAAATTTAACACTTAATGTTTACTCTGAAAACGGGATTTACAACTCAATCGCAAGTGTTCTTGATGTTAAAGAAGATAATGGATTAACGATTTATTCTATTACATATCCTGCTCAAAATAAAGTTAATCAACGTCGTGAATATTTCAGAGCAGATTTAAAAATTCCTTATGTCATGACTGTTGAAAGAAATTCTAAAAAAGATGTTTTAGAAGGTGAAACAGTTAATATCTGCGGAAAAGGGGTTTGTATTAAAAACTCTAAGCCGTTTTTACCTTATAACAAAATAGATTTGACAATAAACTTTAAAAACAGAACAATAAAAACAGGTGCTGAATACGTTTATTCAAGAACAACAGTAGAAAACGGTAAACCTGCATTTTTACATGCTTTCATGCTTACAACAATTGAACAAAAAGATGTTGATTTTATTGTTGGGCAATGCTTCTTGTATCAGTTGTCTTAGGATATTAAGTCCTATTTTTGACTTTGCTTAAAATATCACTAATATATTAGTGTAAGTTAAGTGATGGCAAAAAAGACAGGACAGAGTATGAATTTTAACCAAAGATTAAAAATGTTTACAGGTCAGTACATGTTTATTAAGTGGGTTGGCGGTAGTGAGTATGTTAAACTTATTAATGTAGGTGATGATTTCTATGAATTTGACGTGATAGATATAGATTCAATGGAATATCAAGAAACCCTAATGATTCAACATAACCTATTATTAGAAGTTACATTAGGTGGTGCCGATGTTCAAAGAATACTTGCGGAAATGTCGTGTAATCTGCCCGCAGTAAATAGAGATTAACTAAATATTGAAGCTCTTACGTGCGCCTTCTTCGTGATACATTGTATCTGTAACGATTGATTCAGTGATTTTTAAAACGAATTCACGACCAGCATCAGTTTGATTCAATGGAATTTCTTTACTACCGTAACGAGCTTTAATAATGGCATTTTCCATTTTGTTTGCCGGAACATACAATGATGCAAGTTCTTTATCTAGCAAGCAAACCATTTCATCGTCAGGATTTTTAGCATTAGAGACAACATTAAAATAATCGCCTTTAACCGCCATAATTCTACCTGAATAAAGAGAAGTTGAACCTTCTCTAAACAAGGCTTGAGGCTTAAAGTTGCAACGCATTGTAAAGCTGTATTGTAACCAAAAAACATTGATTATAATTGCAGGTACTTTTGTATCAAATTTAACCCAAATATTTTCTGTTGCAACACCTCTAGATGCGAAGGACTGTTTTAATTGGTCTACAACCTCTTTTGTAACGTTTGCCATATTGGCAAAAATCTCGCTTGTGTTTTCGTTAATATGTTGATAGTCGCAAAACTGCTTATACATATACGCAGTAACTTCAGAAACTCTTTGTTTAATCATAGAATTTCTGTCAAAATTATTACTATCAAAATTGTTGTAACTGTTACTCATTTCTTACTTTAAATTTAATACAAACATGCTTCTACGTAAATATATTATATTTTATTGAGCCATTTTCATGAATACAAGAAATAGTGGATTTAATTTGTTATTTTTATAAATTACGCCCGATGGGATTCAAACCCATGACCTTCAGCATCGGACGCTGATGCTCTATTCAGCTAAGCTACGGGCGCATTTTTATTAACTATTCAATTATATATTAATTATAGAATAAAAATATTGTAACGAATTGTAAACAAAATGCTTCAAAAGTCTAAAGTTTTCATTAAATATACCGATATATACCATGTAAAGGGAAATAAAAACGGAAACAATAAGGAGAACGCACTATGGGAATGGCAGCATCACAAGCAAGATTATTAAGTATCACAGCAAGAATGACAGATGTTGAGTATAAATCTCAACAAATCTCAAATACAAAAATCAGATTAGCAGATGAATCTGAACAAGTAGCAGAAGATTATACAAAAGCATTAAATAAACAAAAGTTGACATACACAAATTGGAGCAAAGAAGGTAAAATGGAAACAATTTCATTGAACCCAACAAATGTTTCACAAGCAGGTATGACATTATATTCAAGAGAAACAGGCAAAGCCTTAACAGCAGATGAAATCTCTGCAATGAAGAATGTAACCTCATCAGAATTTTATGAAATGATTCAATCAGGTCAATTCTACTTAGTATCAAATACAGAAAAAGATGATGAAGGTCACTTAAAAGAAATGTCAGTAGATGGAACAAACCAATTGGCGATTGCATCAGATACAACAGAATTAGCAAAAGCAGAAGCAGAATATAATGCAAAAACAGCAAAAATCAATAATAAAGAAAAATTATTAGATAATGACTTAAAAGCATTAGATACAGAACACAATGCGTTAAAAACAGAATATGATTCAGTAAAATCATTAATCAGTGATAACGTAAGCAAATCATTCAACTTATTCTCATAATAGTTGA
>CALAFU010000125.1 GCA_937891325.1 uncultured Candidatus Melainabacteria bacterium
AAAAGCTTTATTAAATTTCTCTTTTACTAGTGTACGAACTTGTTGTGCTTTTTTGTAATATGCATCATAGTAACCAGAAGATAAAGCGTAAGTTCCTAACATAATTCTACGTTTAACTTCAGGACCAAATCCTTCTGCTCTAGTTTTTGTGTACATATCAAGCAAGCAAGAAGCATCAGCGCATCTGTGACCGTATCTTACACCGTCAAATCTTGCTAAGTTTGAGCTACATTCAGCTGTTGCTAAGATGTAGTAAATACCGATTGAATATTTTAATGTAGGTAATGAAATTTCAATAATTTCAGCACCTTGTTTTTTGTAAGTTTCGATAGCCATTTCGATAGCTTTTCTAACGTCATCAGAAAGACCTTCGCCCATTAATTCTTTAATAACGCCGATTTTTCTACCTTTAATGTCGTTGTTCAAGCTCTTTGAGTAATCTTCAACAGGAACATCTAAAGATGTTGAATCTTTAGGATCTAAGCCTGAGATTACTTGTAATAAGTTTGCTGCGTCTTCAACTGTTCTTGCAAATGGACCGATTTGGTCTAAAGATGAAGCAAATGCAATTAAACCATATCTTGATACTCTACCGTAAGTAGGTTTCATACCAACGATACCGCAGAAACTTGCTGGAAGACGAATACTTCCGCCTGTATCAGAACCTAGTGATAATGTAGCTTCGCATGCTGCAACTGATGCTGCTGAACCACCTGAAGAACCACCAGGAACCTTGCTTAAATTCCAAGGGTTGTGAACTTTGCCAAATGCCGAGTTTTCGTTTGAAGAACCCATTGCAAATTCGTCGAGGTTTGCTTTTGCAACGATTGGAACTAAGTTGTTTAATAATTTGTCTGTAATTGTTGCGTTGTAAGGTGATACAAAGTTTTCTAAGATTTTGCTTGACGCAGTTGTTTTTGAACCAACTAAATTCATATTATCTTTTAAAATAAGTGGAATACCAGCTAATAGAGGTAATTCTTCACCTTTTGCAATTTTTTTATCTACTTTTTTTGCAGTTTCCATTGCAGTTTCTTTAGTCAAAGAATTGAAAGCCTTAATTTTTGGTTCAACTTCGTCAATTCTTTTGAATGTAGCTTCTGCCAATTCAACTGCAGAAATTTCTTTATTTCGTAATGCCTTGCTTTGTTCAGTGGCACTCTTTTTCAAGATTTCTTCCATTATTTTCTCCTTAAAATA
>CALAFU010000126.1 GCA_937891325.1 uncultured Candidatus Melainabacteria bacterium
AACTGGTTCTGTTCAGCAAGTTAGAAAATCTGCCGATCAAATAAAAGCGCAGTTAACAAAAGCATATATTGCGGATAAAGATTTAACAAATGTGCCTTTACAGATTATGTTGAATAAAGGTGTTGCTAAATATACTTTAGCAAATGTTCCTTTTTCAGCTGTTTCATGGGATAGTGATGCTTTTCGCGAACATGTAGGTAGTGAAGAGGTCGATATTTCTGGTGGTGGTTTAGCATTTAGAAATTTGCAAAACTTAAAGACAGAAACTTTTGATGTTATTCCTACAGATGATTTTGAGTTAACTGGCGGTGGTGTAGCTTATAAAACATTTGAAAATGTTGATGCTTTAAAAATGGAAGTTAAGACACAAATTGGTGTAGCTTCTATTGATATGGCAAACGTTTCTGATGATACATTATATGGCAAAGGTGGTAGCAGAAAATATTTACTGCAACGTGACCTGAACAATATTGATGGGCCAAACGTAGACCCTGAAAATTTAACTAGTGCCGGTATTGCACAAAAGAATTTATCAAACATTGATTTTGGTGGTGATAAAGAATTACAACAATCAGTGCTAGATACTTTAGGTGCTTGTAATTACAATCTAGATCACGTCAGCTTGTCAGTGTTTACTGATAAATTTCATTTGATGAAAGATGACGGTTCAAATGCAGTTAAAGAAAAGGTTTTCAAAGGTATTAAAAACCTTTTACTGAATGGTGATTTTAAAGAAAAACATTCAGCGTTTGCAGATGTATCGTGGAATGAAAATGAAGTTGCTAGTAAAGGTGATACATTCTATTCAGAATGGGTAGCAATGTATGATGGCGCAAGAATAAATGTCGTAGATGGGTTAGCAACAATTTCTGGTGCATGGGGCCAGTGCATTGGTTGGGATGCTGCATTTAGCAAACTTGATGCTCTTTATTTTTCTTGTTCAAAAGATAGCTCAACAGATATTAATGTATCGTTAATGCAACCATCAAAATCAGGGTGGATTACAGTTGCATCGAACATTGTAAATAGTACTGAAGGAAAAGATTACAATAGAAATGGTTGCAAATTAACAATCAATCAATCAAAATTGTTGAAAAAAGTTCCTTTAATGTTGGTCATTTCTGGTGGTCAATCTAAAATTGGATATTGCCAGTTGGAACGTGAAGGCATAACAAATTTTTATCAAACGCCTTCAAATTATTCTAGAATGTTTTCAGGTGAAGCTTCAGGTAAAACATGTTATTTAAGAATTCATGACAAATTGCCAGCTGCTACTGATCAGTATTATAAACTTGAACCTTTATTCACATCAGATGGTGCTGCTGATACTAAAAAGGTGTATTATTATACATTAAAAAGTAATGGTTATGTTCATTTGTCTGATACAAAGAAATGTGCAAAATATGGGGATGAAATTTATCGCTTTGTTGGCGACAGTTTTGAACTTTATTGTTTGGCAGCGACAGGTCAATTTAAACTTGTTGATGGTGAAGTTGTAGAGACTATTTCAAAATACCAAAATGGCGACCTTTTCTTTTCTGAAGAAGATGGAAAAATTCATACTTTTGCAAATGATGACTTCTACTATATGTATGACACTGTACCGTATCAAGGTTTGTTGTATATTGATGGAAAGTATAGTGATCATTCAGTTTTCATTTGGAATGCTTTAAAAGAAGATTTTGAGGTTGTTTCATCTGAAGGTACTGGTTTAGCGACACTACCGTTATTTACACACATCTTTTCTGACAGAAAACTAGAGTCTGCTGGTTGGGCAGAAGCTAATTCGTTTTCAATGAAGTCAGCTGATATTTATCAAGGGGCCTATAATTATCTTGTTAATCAATTACACCCTGTTGGAAAATTAATTGCTGGTGGTAATATTGGAGATCAGGTTGGTGCGTCTGAACAAACAACATGGATTATTGAGTGGTCAGATAATCAATTTGAAAACACTGTTGTTTCATTGTTGTTGAATCCTATTGAAGCCAAACAAAAAATAATCGAATTTTGTAATTCAAAAGGTTACGAAATTGATGGGGCTGTATATGATCCAAATGCCGATCCTGGTACAAAAATCATAACAGATGTTCCAGGAAAAGAATTGAAAGAAATGGTTTTCAGAAAGATTCTTGAAAAGAGTGAAGACCATGGCATTGTTCATTACAAAACGTATGATGGTTTACGAATCATTGTAGAAACTCAAGAAGCTTGCCGTCTTGTTACAACTGAATATGAATCAACAGGTAACGGTTGGTTTTATTTCTTGCATGAATCAGATGATTTAAAGCAAGCTTATTTCAGACTTCCTAGAATGAAAGGTATGCTTGTTTCTAACAGTGAAGGAGACAATGTATACGGTGAATCATATCAGAATAATGTAAAATTTAATACTGATGGAAGTATAGGTTTTTCAGCTGTTAAACATATGCTTTATTTTTATATGGGTGTACCAAGTTTAAAGCGTGAAGAAGTTGCTGTAAATAGTGTTTTTGCTGCATTAAGTCAAATTGATACAAAATTGAACAAATCAATTTATGATATTAATGGTGTAGAAGATTCAGAAGTTGATGGAAAAACATATTACTGGATGAAATTGAGCGCAAATGCACATGAATTCGTTTGGAAACCTAAAAAGAATAATTCAACGATTCTTATTGATTTGACGTCAATTTTGGGTGAATCAGATCGCAATGCAACAACAAAGATTTATCCAGCATCAGTGTATAATGAGTTTACTAAATTTGCATTTAAGCTGTGCGTAGATAAAAGTTTTATTAAAGATCTGTCGGATAAAACGAAAGCACGTTATTATATTAAATATTATATTAAGAATGATGCAAGAGCAAGTGGAAGACCGCAGATTATATCTGGAATTGGTTATGATGAGTATTATAGTAATTCAGGAACAGATACTTTAACAAATGTTCCTGTTGAATATAATGATTCAGTATTGTTGTCAAACTATGATGTGTTTAGCAATATTCGTGCTGGTTTCGATGCTGAAATTCAAAACTATACAAGAGATATGTTTGTTTTTGATACAACATTGGTTACGCGTCAACAGATTCCACTAAATGTAATGCATACTGTTGGTGATGAGGTTGTTAATGGTACAAAAGCTTTTACAGCGAATCCATTTATTAAAAAAGGAAGACCTGTATTGGTGTTTCAAAATACAGCATACGAAGGAACAACAACAAATCCTGAAAGCAATCAACAAACATTATTGGGTTTGGTGCGTGGTAAAAATGGTGCTGATCAAGGGTTTATTGAGCATATGTATTACACTGACGGTAGTGTTAATGTAAGAGTATGGGCATCAACTTATAAATCAGATGGTACACGTATTGCTGGCGGTTTAACAGCACGTGCTGATCGTAATGGCGGTGTTTATACACATGCTGCTACACCAGGGGTTGAAGCAAACGATACTAGAATTGCTACAACAAATTATGTTAATAATAAGTTTCAGGTAGTATCCGCATTGCCAGCAAGTCCGAATGCAAATGTGTTTTATTTTATTCCTGAATAAAGAAAGTTTTTAAAATGTCTTTATATGTTGGGAAACAAAAAGTAACTATTGTTAATAAAAATAATGCAGAAGTAGGCTTTTGCTATAAAGGTGATGTAAAGGTTTATGATAATCGATTACCAGCTGGTCAAGTGATTTTTGAACAAAATGTTGCTGGTACATATACGTTTACGTTAGAACATAAGCAAAACTATGAAATTGCTATTGTAGGTGCTGGTGGTGGTGCTTGCGGTGGTACATATGGATCGGGTCATAGGTTTATTGGTGGTGCTGGAGCAAGCGGAGCAGCGTTTGTTGGTGTTGCATTATTAGAAAAAGGTGTTTATACGGTTACAGTTGGTGCGGCCGGTTCTGGTGGTACAAATGGAAATGATACATGGACGGTTGGAACTAAAGGTGGCACAAGTACTTTAATTCTTAACAATAATGTTTTAATAAATGCTGACGGTGGTGAGGGTGGAAAAGATTTAGCAAAACGAAACCCTGCTGTATATGGTGGAAAGTTAACCGTAAATATTCAATATTTAAGCGCAACTGTTAAATCTGACGGTGTGACAATTTCCGGATATGATGCTGGCGGTGCATCTCTTTATAACGGTTATGGAAAAGGTGGAAACGGAGTTTATAAGAAGCCTGGTAAACCTGGAGTGGTAGGTTACTTTAGATTAACAACTGCATGATCAGTTTTGTGATTTTGTAGTTGATAATTTTTGCATTTAAAACTAGGAGGTTTTAATGTCAATATATAAAGGTAACCGTAAACAATTAAAAGTTGTCGTAGGGGGGGGGGCGTTCCATTAAAAAGATTTTTAAAGGGAACGCTTTAGTTTTTGGTAAAGAGGTTTTTGAACGCACTTTTACATCAAGCGGATCAATCACTTTCCCTGCTTCAATGTTTGCATTAACAGTTATCATTGTTGGTGGGGGAGGTGGGGGTGGCGGTGCTAATGCATATTCTAAAGATGCTTGGTGGACAGGTTCTGGTGGCGCATCTGGTGGGTGTTCAATAAAATATTACACTGTTGAAGAAATAAAGAGTCTTAAAGGTCACACAGTTTCTTTTACTGTTGGGGCTGGTGGTGGTTCAGGTTCATTTGCAAATGGTGGGACAGGTGGCCAATCAAAGTTTCAAAATCAGATAGCCAATGGTGGTGGTGGTGGAAAATATAACAATCTTGGCAATGCCAACAGTTATAATGCTCCAGGCGGGACTGCCAGCGGTGGAAATGAAAATAAGACGGGCAATCAAGGCGGTGTTGGCGGTAGCTGGTATTCAAATGGATCACCAGGAGAATCAGTTTGGAATGGGTACGGAAAAGGTGGTTCTGGTGGTTTTCCGAGTGGTTCAAATGGAACGGCAGGGTGTGTTTATATTAGGTATGAGTTTTAAGTTCTTATTTTATGTTGTTTGTAGAATATAGGTGAGACATGCTTTATTTGTTATGTATACTTTCAGTAGTTGTAAATTGTTTGTGGAGACGTTGGTTTGGTGGTGGTTATAAAAACACTTGGTTAGGTAATAATCGTGCTGTTCAATGTACAGTATATTTATTGTATACATCTGTTTTAGCATACTATTTATCAAGATTTTCTGAAATTTGGTATAATGTAATTTTTGCGGTATTTTTTGCTGTTTTTACATATTGTCAGTTTTGGGCACGGGGGCTCGGTGCATGCTTTGATATTGGTCGAGGTCAGGTTGATGAAACAACAATTAAACGATATAAT
>CALAFU010000127.1 GCA_937891325.1 uncultured Candidatus Melainabacteria bacterium
CAAGAAATGGGCGGTAAAGTTGTTGCAATGAGCGATTCAAACGGATGTATTTATGATGAAAATGGCATTGACTTAGCAACAATCAAGGATATAAAAGAAGTTAAACGTGGTAGAATCAAAGATTACTTGAATGTTCATTCTAACGCTAAATATATGGAAAGAACATCTGCAGATTCACCAATTTGGACAATCAAAGTGGATATCGCACTTCCTTGCGCAACACAAAACGAAGTTACACTAAACTCTGCAAAAGAATTGGTTAAAAACGGTGTTATCGCAGTTGGTGAAGGTGCTAATATGCCTTGTACAAAAGAAGCAACAGAATATTTCTTAGAAAATGGTGTTCTAGTTGCTCCTGCAAAAGCTGCTAACGCTGGTGGGGTTGCAACTTCTGCAATTGAAATGAGTCAAAACTCAATGAGATTCTATTATACATTTGAAGAAGTTGATAAAAAATTAGATGGAATTATGACAAACATATTCAAGGCTTGTAAAGATGCAGCAGGAGAATATGGACTAGGCAACAATTACGTTGCAGGTGCAAATATTGCAGCATTCTCAAAATTAGCAGAAGCTATGAAGGCTCAAGGTATCGTTTAAATTTTGAAAATTATATGATTTATGCTTTAAGGCGCGGTTGGCAAAGCCAACCGCGCCTTTTTATTTAAACTAAAGAGAGGAAAATTAAAATTGTACACTAGATTTTAGAGTAAATATGTTGTAAACTGAGAATATAAATTCACACGAGGTTTAAATGACAGAAGAAAAAAGAACAGCAAAAAGATGGTATGACCTAAATCCGACAGTTTGTATGGCTGTGGGCTTGATGGAGAAAGCTCCGATTGAAAAACAGTTGGAGTGCGCGGACTTTATTATTGATAAAGTTCAAGGTTATGGTATCAAGATTACTGATAATGACTTGAGTGAATTTATAAATGTATTTAGACGTTGGTACGATAAAAATAAACAAATTCATGATGCGCTTGAATACTTGAAAATGTCACCAACAGACGTGCAAGTTGGAATATGTTTAGACTTGATAGAAAAACTAGAAAACCCAGAAGAAAAATAAGTTTTTATTAAATAATTATCATAGAAAACAAACAAAATGCCTCTGTAGCTCAGCTGGATAGAGCGCTTCCGTCCTAAGGAAGGCGTCGCACGTTCGAATCGTGTCAGGGGTATTTTTTATGTGTTAAATATACTCACGCGCGACGCCAAATGTGTACAAGCCACGCACGGTCAGTAAATTAAAACACTTTGTATGCTTGACAAAGTGAACAGGCGAAGTATGAGCATAGTGAATCTTTCCCCCGTATAACAGCATCTCACATTTTAGAGACCCTGAAACGAGTTCAGGGTGACATAGTATTTAAATTAGTAAGCAATTAAATTTCTATTAACCAATCTCAATTTTTACAAGTTGGTTTAATAATTCTTGTAGAGAAGAATTGTTTTTGCTTAGCCAAGTGCTAAATTCATCGTTATTTTTCATTGATGTAGAAATATGGTTGTTTAATTGGGCTATAATTTCTTTTTGTGTTTTGTTGTTTAATTTGCCATTGTTTTTTTCGCTTGCTAAGTAAGTCATTGCCTTTGCAACAATAACCATAGAGTTTTCCAAATCTTTTTGGCTAAAGCCTGTATCTTTCTCTTTTTTTAGGCCAGCCATATTTTTAACAACGGCTTTTACAATTTCTTCAACACCATAAGCTGGAAGTTTCACTCCTTCTTTACTGATAATTTCATCAACTACAAATTTAACAAGTTTTGAACCAAAATTGTCAGGAGATGTTTTTCCACCTAAAATTTTAGTAGCTACATCGCCAGCATATTTCAATACGATAATTCTATTAACAATACCGCTTGCACCGCTTAAACCTGCGTTTACAACGATTGATTTTACGTCTAAATCTCTATCGATTGTCTTAGTTTTTGTGTCTGCAATGTCGAAGGCAATAGATTTTCCCGCGCTGTATAGACAACTTCCAAAAATCGAACTAGGTCCAAGAGTGTTTAAAACTACGTTTGCAACGAATTCAACGCATGCTGCGCCTGTTTTTTGAGAGGTGTTGTATTTGTCAACTCTTTTGATGATGTCGTTTTTAGTACCGAAGGCTTTTTCATAAAACTTGTTGCTGTCAGCTTCAAGTTGTGCTAAAGTTTGACCTTTCAAACTCTTTTTTGCGGTAGCTTTAGATGAGTCAACAATGAAGTTAGACAAATATCCATACATTTTGTATTTATCTTCCTTGCTTGCTTTTTCGCTGTCTAAGCCGTTTGATGATAAAATTACGTCTAAAACTTTTTTATCACCTAAAATTTCGACTAAAGAATTTTCCATGTTGTTGAAAACTTCATCTTTAGTTGTAGTGTTAGTATAGAATGGAATACTGCCTGTTGTTGCATAAGGGTTTATTCTAGTTTCTGTGTAATCTTGTAATTTGCCAGAATTTTTGTTGTAAATATTTATGTTTTTTGATAATTTTTCTTCAGTGTATTTTGCTATGCAACTTGAAGTTAGGGCTGTTTCTAGTTGTTGTGATTTTTTGTTGTAACGAGCAATGTTTGAATGACTGTAATCAACCTCAAACATTGCCTTGAACTTGTCATTGAAAGAGTCTGTTTTTATAGATGCATCAAGCTCTGATACTTGATTTTTGAAGTTGTTAATGTCTGCTTGAACAAGTACGGCTCTGTTTTTAGAATTCCAAAGAATACTGATTGCATCAGCAGTTTTGCCAGACCAACCTTCAGTTGCAAGTTGCTTGTCTAAAGACTCTTGGGCTGTTTGTGCGGTTTTGTTTAAATCAGTGGTTAGTTTTTTATACTCTTTTAAACGGTTAGATTTGCCTGTGAAACTAATTGGAGAGGTAGCAAAATTAGAGCGTTCAAAAGTATCTGGTTTTTGACCTAGATTTGCGTATCGAAAACCATTGATAGAATTATATTGAGTTTTAGCAGGTTTAACTACGTTTTTTAAACCTATTAAATTAATCACAGTATTCCCTAATTTAAACTAACCTACAAAGATAAACACAAAAAGCTATCCGAAATTGACATGATTTTGGCAAATGTGTCTGAAACTTAACAAAGACATGCTTTTCGCTAAAAAAATACAATTTTTGAAGGATTTATTTGCATTTGGCATGTGTAACCATGAAATTGTAGGAGAGGAGATTACACTAGATGACATCAGGAATAGAATTTAATAAGAGCTATAATTCAAGCTATATAATGTTGCCATTACCAAAAATGAAAGACGAAAACGGAAAGACTCTAACGGTTTGTTCTGCGGATAAAGAATTAGACGCAAAAATTAATGCAAGAAATTCAATGACAAACATTGACGAACTAAGACAAGTGGATTCAGACGGTGATGGTGTTTTGACATTGGATGAGTTAAGAAATTGTAAGGACAAAACAGAATTTCTAGAAAATTTAGAAAAGGCAATGTCGAAATTTAACTCAAATCCAAATATGGACTATACAAAAAATCGTTTTGAAGATTGGGTAGGAAAATCAATGGAAAATTTCAATTCAAATCAAAATATAGACTACTCAAAATGCTTGTTTGAAGAATGGGTTTAATCAAAAATTGAAATTATTGACAATCTTTGCTTTGCAATATAGACTAATACTGTTAAGGATAGTGCTATATGAAAAGTGTACTAAGGAAAATATTTTTTTTAATAATTTGTATTCAATTTTCTATGCAAACAAGTTACGCTATTGTTGAAAACAGTAGTGCTAACATTACTCTAAATCTGAAATCTATAACCTTGAGTAAGGCGATAGAATTAGGAGTTTTAAATAATCCAACATTAAAAGCTGCTCGAGCAAAATTAGGGATTAGTGAAGCTCAAATTTTGCAAGCGGGTATGCTTCCTAATCCTAATATAATTTCAGATAATGGTTTTGCCGAAGACACTTTTCGTGTAGGTATTGAACAGACTATAGAACTTGGTAACAAGCGTTCTCGCAGAATTAAATTAGCAAAAATGCAAAAAGAAGTTGTTCAGCAGGAAATTATAACTACAATGCTTGATGTTCGTTCAAAGGTTCGTTCGTCATATATTCAAACATACAATGCTCAACAAAAACTTCTAGCATCAAGAGAAATTTTAGAAACAATAACTAGCTTAGAAAAAATTGCAAAAGAACGAGAAAAAAAGGGTAATGTAGAAAATTTAGATATTTTGCAGGCCGAAATAACTGTGATAAATGCTAAAAACAATATTCAATCTGCGAAACTTGAATTAAACGAGGCATTTAATTCGTTATCTGCAAATATTGGAAAACATTTAAATAGAACAGTTGTACTAGCTCCACCAGATTTGATGAAAGAATTTAATATTGCAACATCAATGACAGAGAATGATAAAACTATAAATAAATTAATTGAATATGCGTATGCCAATCGTCCAGAAATTAAAGCAATCGAAAAAAATATTGAAGTTCAAAATCAAAAATTAAAACTTGCGCATTCAAATATAGTACCAGATTTAAAAATGGCAGTAGGAGCAGATTTTGTTACCGGAAATGCAAAAAGAAATAGCACATTTGTAATGGGGTCAATAGGTGTGCCTATTTTTAATTGTCAACAAGGTGTTATAAAAGAAGTTAAGGCTCAAAAACTTGTATATGAAAATGATTTAGAAGCAACAAAAATAAAGATAGAACAAGAGGTTAAAAACGCGTATTTTGGTGTAGTTGCAAATGCGAAATCATTAAATATCTATGAAAAAGAATTAATTCCTCATGCTAAAATAATTGTAAAAAAATCAGAAATAAGTTTTAAAGAAGGAAAAAGCAATATATTAATACCTATAAATTCGCAAGAAGCGTACATAAATACGCAATATAGATATATTCAGACCTTAAATCAATATGAAAAGTCAGTAAGTGATTTAGAAAGAGCAATTGGTCTATACAACAAGTAGCTATTTTTGACATGTTTCTTTATTGCAGTAATATCAAAACTTCGTTTTATAATTGCATCTAGAACATCTGATTCTATCTTGTTTACGTCAATTTTGCACCAATGAGTTTTATTCATGTGCCAAGCTGGAGTTATACTTTCCGGATATTGGTCTTTTAATATAGAAATGATTTCTGGCTCAGCTTTTAAATTTATGTACAAAATATTGTTTAAACGAAAAATTAAGGCAAACCATTTGTTATTGGATTTATGTCTTAAAACAGGAATTTTGCCGTATTTGTCATCTTTGAAAGGATAAGTTTCTACGGCATCTTTGTTTATCAAACATCTTTTTATTAAATCATTTTCTTCCATATTTTAATTATATAGCGTAAATTATTTATTCAAATTTGTTTCATTAATAGTTTTTATAATTTTTGTGTAAACATAAATGTCTTTTATATGCGTTTGTTTGTTGATTAGCACTAGAAAAGATTATTTTAAAATGAAGCTCCCGATAGGGGAGCTTTTTTATATTCGATTATTATAAAATTTGAACACTAATGGCACGGATGTAACGTAACACATGAAATGATTTCTTGTAACAGATGGTTTGATTATTTTGGGCAAAATCAATAAAATTTTCAGAAAAAAAATAAAAAGCAAAATACAAATTTTGCTTTTTTTATTTATAATTATTTGAATTTTTAATTTATTTTTTTATATACCAATTCGATATTCCAAAATGGTTAAAATTCCATTGCAAATCAAATTAAAAATCTTGTTCAATGGAATCGTTATTTTTGATTTTGTAAGAATATTTATTTAACTGAGTTTGACGGTAACTTTCGAATGCTACTTGTAATTCTCTTGCAAAACGTTTTCTAAATTCAGAATAAGAAATATTCAGAGTTTCTTGTGTCAATTTATTTCTCAAAATCATCTTCAAATCCTCTGATGTTATCTAATTCAATATTGTATCTTTTACCTTGTTTATCTACACAAGTAGCAAAATCTACTTCCCCATCAGCAAATTTATTTTTCCAAATACAAATTAATAAACCGATTTCTTGTGTTTTAAGATTTAAAATTTTTGTGCCATAAAGTTGATAATCTTTTTCTGTCATACAAATTCCTTTCTTTTGTATGACATTCATCACTTACAACTCAAAATAAATCAACTGTTTGTGTTCAATTTTGAACAGTTAAAAACAACTTTTGAATATAAATTGATTACATTTTGAAAAGTATCTTTTTGTGTCATGAAAAATGATTATTTCTGATGTTTCTGTGTTTTCGTTGGTTTGATTATTTTGGGTAAAATTAATCAAAAATATCAAATTTCAGAGAATAAATAAAAAGTAAAATAACGTTCTGAAGTTTTATTTAATATAAATTTTCAATTAGCAACAGTAGTAACTGCTAATTAAACCCATGCTTGATTAATTAAAACATTATAAGCAGTTTCAATTTGTCTTTTTGAAAATTTTTGCTTTTTGGCATTCCAAGCATATACACCTTGAATTACATCATTAAGTTCTTTTTTATTCTCTTTGCAGATTAGCCAATGAACTGTTGCTAATAATTCAAGACCAAAAGGAGTTTCAAAACCATTGACAAGATTGGAAACTTTATCAATTTTGTCAAGAAGATTGTCATCTTTTTTTAGTAGTAAATCAGCATCTTTAATAGCTCCTGGTAACAATGAAATATGCTTATCAGGATTATCTTCTCCATCATATCCGACAATGTAATGTTTTTCTAATACGTTGAGAACATGCCTTAAGTTCTGGGCATATGGGCCATAAAGAGCTTTTTTGTAGTTTAATTTCAATGGTTGTCCAGCCTCTTGTAAAAAATACATTAATTTATGAATTTCCAACAAAGTTATAAACGGGTCTAGCATACTCTGCAAATATCGATTTATAAGTTCGATTAAAGCAGCTCTACTTAACGTTAATTTTGGTACTTCTTTATTTTTTACTTGTTCTATATTATTCGATGGTTCATAAATTATAAATTCTACATCAGTTAAGTCTTTAAAAGTTTGCTCAATTAATGGTTTTACTTCATTCCAATCAAGTCCACCAAGCCCACAACCTAATGGTGGGATTGCAATAGATTTTATTTCATATCTTTTTATATCTTCTTTCAATGCAATTAAGCCAGATTTAATATCTTGTATATTGCTTTTTCCTTTCCAATGTCTTTTTGTAGGAAAATTTATAATATACTTAGGGTTAAACAATTTTCCTATACTGTAAATAAACATTTTACCTGGTTCAATTGAACCTTCGTCACATGCTTGTTTATATTCCTTAAAGTTTTCTGGGTACATTTGTTTAAATTGTAAAGCAATACCTCTGCCCATAATACCAACACAATTCACGGTATTAATGATAGCTTCTGCTTGTTCTTGCAATATATTTCCTTTTTTATATTCAAACATTTGCACCTCTTTATTTATTAGTAATACCATTCTTTTTTTAATATTACATTAGAAGAAATATTATATCTTGATAATAGTGTATTAACTTTATTATAATTTTGCAAATTGTAAACTCCGATAGTATTTATTAAACTTATTGGAAGTTTATTTTCTATCAAAAATTCTGCTTGCTTGTTTTCTTTTGTGTGTTTTTTAATACCTGGGCCTGACCACTGTAATGCATTAATTGCAACCCAATCAAGAGTTTCTATAATTTTACTAAAATCAGAATAGTCATCAAAGTAACTACTACTAGCATTAGATGTTGTAAAACAAGCTCTTAAATTATTGTTTTTAGCCCAATCG
>CALAFU010000128.1 GCA_937891325.1 uncultured Candidatus Melainabacteria bacterium
GACTATGAAAACTGCCTAGAATGTGGAGCTTGCAGAATTGCTTGCGAAAAACAATGTATCGATTGGAATTATCCAAAAGGTAACAAAGGCGTGACATTTAAACAAGGTTAGTATATAATAAAACATAATAAATAAGGAGGCACTTATGGAAGAAAATATGAAAGAAGAATATTCTAATCAACACCGCCGTTGGTATGATAAAGACCCTGTTTTATCACAAGCAATGAGCACATTAGAACATTCTGATGACGATACTCAAATTAGAATCGCATTAAATTTGATTAAAATTATCATTGAACACAACATTGAAAACGACAAATTTGAATCAGTTGAAGACATTATGTCTGCTGTTCAATCAGGTCAAAGCGACTCAAGAAACGGTCGTTGGTACGATATCGATGGCACATTAAAAACAGCTATGACAATGTTACAAAATTGTCCAGAAGCTACTCAAAGTGTTATCGCTAAAGAAATGGCTAAAATGGTTATCGATAAAATTAAAGAAGATGACGAAGGACTTGAATAAAAAAGCCTTTAGGACTTTAAGACGATAAGACGATAAGTCATTTATAATAAAAATGACATTTTAATAATAAATCGACTTAATCACTTATAGTCTTAGCCCTTATAGACTCATAGATAAACAAGGCGCGCGGTGAAATCACCGCGCGCCTTTGTAACATCAAAATTATTTCATTTTACTTCTAAGCAAAATATAATATTTTCTTGCCCCATAATAAACTACTATTGAAATAAAATCATTATCTAAATCATCAATTTCTAAGAAGGTTCTAGGAGCTTGTCTTCTTTTACCAGAGTTGAAATGACCTACTGCGTTAACAAATCCGATATGAATTTTTTGTGACGGAGTAAGTTTTTCTTTAGGCAAATTTTGTTGATAGAAAAGTTCTGAAACAATTTCATCTTTGTAACATGGAATTGTATATTTAACGTTTCCGTTTTCTTTAAACAAAATATACCATTTGTCTTCGTGTTTTCGCGGAGTTAAAAGATAGTACCCCGGTTCGATTGTTTGATTTTTGAAATAAATTTCTGAATTCAATCTGAATAACGGATATGGGGACCACGCATAGTGTTGCATGTCATAATATTGATCAGGGTCTATGCTATGAATATACGAAAAATCAGGCGGTTGCAAATCCTCATAAATTTTTTGATAATCAATATCTGCAAAAGCCATTTGAGCTACAAAAAGTAGTAATAAAATTGTGCTTAAAATTTTCTTCATACTACTATTTTAATGATTTTTTCCCTCTCGGCAATCATTCAAATATTTTATTTTCTAGAAAGACTTTAAGACAATAAGTCAATAAGACATTCAGTCATCTATAGTTAAAAAGACATTTTAATAATAATTTGACTTAGCCACTTATAGGCTTAACCCTTATTGACTTATTATAAACAAGCAAATTTTTTCTTCACAAAATATTATGTTTTTGCTAATATTTTATTGTATTTAAAAGAAAAGGAATTATGTTTATGCAATTAAGAATGAAAACAAACAATTGTGGCGAACTTAACCTATCAAACATCGACCAAGAAGTAACTCTTTCTGGTTGGGTTGATTGCGTTCGTGACTTAGGCGGTATGATTTTTATTGAATTAAGAGATAGAACAGGATTTTTCCAATTGGTTTCTGACCCTCAAAAAAATCCTGAAATCCATAAAGTTTTTGAAAAAATCAGAAACGAATATGTTATTACAATCAAAGGTAAAGTTACTAGAAGACCTGAAGAAACTTACAACGAAAAACTTCCAACAGGTCAAGTTGAAGTTTACCCAGAATATGTAGAAATTTTATCTGAAGCAAAACCTGTTCCATTCGTTTTAGACGATGACAGCGTTTCAGAAGACGTTAGATTGAAATATCGTTACTTAGACATTAGAAGACCTCAAATGTTTAGTAACTTGAAACTACGTCACAAAGTTGTTCAAGCTGTAAGAAATTACTTTGACAACAACGGTTTCTTAGAAGTTGAAACACCTATTCTTATTAATACAACTCCTGAAGGCGCTAGAGATTACCTTGTTCCATCACGTGTTCAACCTGGTAAATTCTATGCACTTCCTCAATCACCTCAAATCTTCAAACAATTATTGATGGTTGGTGGTGTTGAAAGATATTACCAAGTTGCAAAATGCTTCCGTGATGAAGACTTACGTGCAGACAGACAACCTGAATTCACACAAATCGACTTGGAAATGTCTTTTGTTGAACAAAAAGATATTATTGAACTTGTTGAAGGTCTTTTAGTTGAAGGTTTCAAAGCAGCAGGCGTTGAAGTTAAACCTCCATTCAAACAAATGACTTGGCAAGAAGCAATGGATAAATATGGTTCTGACAAACCAGATGTTCGTTTCGGTTTAGAATTATTCGATATCGGCGATATCATTATGGAATCAGAATTTGAAATCGTTAAGAAAACTCTTGAAGCTGGCGGTATCGTTCGTGGTATCAGAATCCCTGGTGGCGCAAGCTATTCAAGAAAAGAAATTGATGATATTACAAAATTAGCTGTATCATTCGGTGCAAAAGCATTAGCTAATATCATTTACAACGAAGACGGCACAGCAAAATCTCCTGTATTGAAATTCGTTTCAGAAGAACAAGCTAAACGTATTCAAGAAAGAGCAGGCGCTGAAGCTGGCGATATCATTTTCTTCGTTGCTGATAAACCAAAATTAGTTTATGACATTATGGGTAGATTAAGATTACATTTTGGTAAAAAATTGAACTTAATCGACGAATCTAAACACGCTCTTCTTTGGATTGTTGACTTCCCAATGTTTGAATGGTCAGACGAAGAAGAAAGATTTATGGCAATGCACCACCCATTCACATCACCTTGCTTAGATGATTTAGACAAACTTGATAGCGGTGATTTAGGAAACGTTAAATCAGTTGCTTATGATATCGTTTACAACGGTACTGAATTAGGCGGTGGATCTGTTAGAATTCACTCACCAGAAGTTCAAAAGAAAATCTTCAAAGCATTAAAATTAACTGATGAAGATGTTCAAAGAAAATTCGGTTTCATGGTTAACGCATTGCAATACGGTACACCACCTCACGCAGGTTTGGCAATCGGTTTAGACAGATGGATTGCTCTACTTTGCAGATGTGAATCAATCCGTGATGTAATGGCATTCCCTAAAAACTCAGCAGCAAAAGACTTGATGTGTAACGCACCAACAGAAGCTGACTACAAACAACTTAGAGAATTGTATATTAAATCAACATACAATCCTGCACAACATAAATAAAGGCTATAAGTCAATAAGGCAATAAGACGATAAGTCATTTATAGTTAAAATGACATTTTAATAATAAATCGACTTAACCGCTTATAGTCTTAGCCCTTAAGGTCTAAAATAAACAATCTCTCGCCGAGATAACGCATAAAAAAAGGACTTAGTTTTTACTAAGTCCTTTTTGCTTATAATGAAAATAAATATAAAATAAACATATATATCACTGCAAAAATACCCACTAGTACAAACTTTTTCCATAGTATTTTTTGCATATTAAGCAGGTAGAACATTGAACAAAAAAGTATTCCAGACAAACCAAAAACTATTATTTGTTCAACATCTTTGCCTAGTGAAAAATTACCTAAATTGTAACAACAACTTATAAATACAATAAATAATATTACTGTTATTTGTATTAAAACTTCTTTTGATAAATTAGCCATAAGCACATTATACACCTTTTTTAGAAATATGCAAATGGCAATAGGCAATTATAATGCATTTATTGGAGATATTGAATTAAAATGATAAAAGTTTGTGAATTAAATAGAAAATTAAAACTATTTCTGTAATCAGAATTAAAAGAATTAATAATAATTTTTTGCGATTGTTAATCACTTTTAAAGCCATCATTTTTACTATACCTGAAGTACAACAAGTAAAAATAAGAACTATACATAACCAAGCAAATGTAGGATTATTTATAAAATCATCTCTAAAATTATCCAAACCAATCATATAATCACCAACAATAATAGCAATAATTATAAGTGCTATGTTAAAAGTTATAATAAAAATGTTATCTTTTAAAAATTTCATAAATTAATTTTATCATGAATAAAAGCAAATAATTGGCAAAAGAAAACCACCTAATCGGTGGTTAAAAACTTGAATAAATAATTGAGAGAG
>CALAFU010000129.1 GCA_937891325.1 uncultured Candidatus Melainabacteria bacterium
GTAGATTTAGGCAAGAAAACTGCTGATTATGGAAACCAACGTTCTGATGATGTTGTTCCAAATATGAAAAAATTAGTTGCTCAATATGACAGTCAACACGGACTTGATGAAGTTAGCAAAAAACGCTTGATTGCTGACTTTAAAAAGATTATAAACCGTTCGGATACTCTTCAAACAGCTGTTCCTGAAAGACCAAATGGGAAAATTGATAAATTCTATAAACAAGGTCAAACAGGTGATTGCTGGTTACTTGCAGGTATTCAATCACTTGCAATGACACCTCAAGGCAAGAAAATGCTGGATAATGCGGTAAAAGTTGACAAAAACGGCAACGCAACAGTTACACTTAAAGGCGTTGGCAAAAAATACACAGTAACCGCTCGTGATTTAAAATGTTCTAATGAACTTTCAACAGGTGACACTGATGTTAGAGCGTTAGAAATCGCTATGGACAGATACTTTAGAGAAACTGTTACAGCCGATGTAACTTCGCAAGCTGATATTGATGGTAACAGCGTTGGTAAAGGTTTAGCCTTACTTGGCGACCCTAAAAAAACTAAAGAGTATGCCGGTCAAAGAGAAGTTGCAACAGGTATTGTAGCTCTAGCAGATAGCGGTATGAAGGGTAAAGCCGCAGTTACAGGCATGAGTGGAAACATAGACCCTAGTGACATTAAGGCTTATGATGAAAATGGCAAGAAGGTAAAAGTTTACAACGCTCATGCATATTCTGTTCAAGAAATTGCGCTTGACGGAATTACATTAGTAAACCCTCATGACACTTCTCATACTTTAAAAATGTCATTAGAAGATTACATCAAACACTTCAACTTGTTAGGAGTAACAGACACATCAGGCTTGAAATAAGACTTAAAATATACATTACATTTACGAACTACGCGGTTCGGTTGCTCTGCAACCGAACCGCACTTTTGTATAATTTTGTAAACAGAGGTTTCAAAATTGAAAAATAGTGGTATTTATTAATACGAGGAAAATACCCCCATAGTCTGTAATAAAAAAGTTTTATAAAATTGGGAATAGATTAACGGAGCGCATGCTTCGCATGCGCTTACGTTGTTTTTTTCAAGAAAAAGATTTAAAGATGAAGAGAGCGCCATTGAGTGAAACTCAATGGCGCTCTTGCTTTATGTTTTTTCTATTTTTGCAATTAGAATTTATATTCAGGAATTACAAATTGTTCATTGTTAGCATCAACATTTACGAATTCTAAATAGTAATCCATTGCTGTATCTTTTGTTTTTTCATACATTTCATCAGAAACATATTTTTTGTGTAATTCAGTTCTATCGCCTGAGTAATTACCCATTGCTTGAGCAAATTTGATAATTTCATCAAGGTTCAAACCAGCACCGTATGCTTTTGTTTTTGCATCTGTACCAGAAGGTCTGATTTCAATGTATTTGTCTGCAAATTCTAAATAAGTACCATCGCCTACAAATTTGATTGCTTTCAAGTTGTCAAAGTTTAATTCTTTGAATGCATCTTGAAGAACTTCTTTTGCTTGTTCAAATGTCATTTTGCCTGAACGAATTGCGATTGCTAATGATAAGTAGAACAAGTCGTTTTTAGTTCTCAATTGTTCACCTGCAACTTTTGCAGCTTTTAATTTGTCGATATCTGGTTCTGATTCGTTATAGTAAGCAATATCTACACGAGTATCAAATTGACCGTTGATACCGTTATCCTTAAATACTTCTAATAAATATTCAGACATTGTTTTGTGTTCTTCTTCAAGTTTTGAAGACAATGCAGATGCTACAAGAATTGCTTCTGTTGCAGATTTTTCTCTCATTGCGATAGCTTCTCTGCCTGACAAAGATTTAATCATTTCTTCGCCACCCATAATCATACCGCCAGATTCTTCACCACCGAAGATTAAGCGAGGTGATTTACCCAAGTTAATTTCTTGACCGAATACGTCAAATACTTTAACTTCGTCGTTAGGGTGCTTTTTAAGTTTCAATTCAACTTTTTTCATAATGTTTGCAATTTCTTTGAAACCAACAGGCACGTTA
>CALAFU010000130.1 GCA_937891325.1 uncultured Candidatus Melainabacteria bacterium
ATTAAATCCAATTTACACATTTGTTGATATTGGCAAAATTTGCACGAAGAAGGGTCACAAGACGGGTTGAATTTAAGATTTTTGATATTTTCGTACACTTCCTTAATCTTGTTTTCAATGTATGTCATATCTTCTTTTGTCAGAGCTTTTTCACGTGTAACGTTCTCCTCAACGTAAATTATGCCTGTTTGTGCAACCTTGTTGCCTGTAAGTTTTTCGTAGGCGTATTTGTAGAAACATAATTGATTGAAGTAGTTTTCTTTTGAACCACCTATCGCAATTTGATTTTCAGAAACGGCAGAACCTGTTTTGTAATCATACAGTTGGTATGTTCCATCAGAATTCTTTTCAATACGGTCGATTTTACCCGTAATGAAATCACCGTCTACATCAATGTCGCGTAAAGAAAATTCTACGTCCTCGACTCTTGCAACAGGAATTTCAGAGAATTTTGGATAATATTTTTCTATCACGTTATTGCCCAATTTTAAGAATTTTTCTTTTATTGCATCAGAAGAAAATGCACTTTCTTCAAGTCCTTTTGTTAATTCTGCTCTAACTTCGTCACTTGTTGGGTAAGCGCCTGTATTTTTAGCTTTTCTTACGGCATTTTCTAACATTCCATGAATGATTGTACCGAAGTTTGCGCTATCCCAATTAGATTCTTCAACGTCAATGCCTAAAACCTTCAAGTAGAAGAACTTACGAGGGCAAGCAATGTAATCGTTCAAACGGCTTGGTGAAAGCACGATTTGTTTCACACGTTCGCGAATTTCAGCCTCAAATGCTTTTTGATTGTCAAACACGTCTCTTGAAATTGCTCTAAAGAATTCGTGTGTAAAATCTTCTGCATCGTATGGAATTTGTTCAGCTTCAAACGGATAATCTGCAAATTCTGCCAAATATTTTGTAACTTGTTGCGTTTTTTCCTCTTCCGCATCGGCAAAAGACAGAGTTAGCGCATATTTTGCACGAGTTATACCTACAAACAAAAGTTTCAACAAGTCTGAATCTTTTTTCATAGAGGCTTCTTCATCTTCTAAAACCTCGTCAGTGATATATTTGTAGCCGTTATCAGTTTGTTTTTCCCAAACTTTTGCGGTTAGTCGAGGTAGATAAACATGTTCAAATTCTCTACCTTTTGAACCGTGATAAGTTGTTAATTGAACTGCATTTTGAACAACTGAAGATTTGTCGATACAGATTGGAATTTCGTTATCTAAACTTTGTTTCAAGTAGTCTACAAAATCCTGTAAGCTAGTTGTAGGCTCAATTTTAGAAAGTTGAGTCGCTTCATCAATAATCTTTTTTATGCCCATTAAATTTTCTGTTCTATTCTTTTGGTTTTTATAAAAAGCTGTCAAAATACCTGTTCTGTTGATAATTTCAACAACAGTATTTCTCAAATCATTAGCTTGCGCAAACTCCTGCAACTCTTTATAAGTATTCAAGAATTTTTCTATTTTTTGCGGATCTTTCCAATTTTTAAGTTGTCGCATAAGGTTTACAAAATCAAGTTTTGTAATTGCATTTTGCTTCATCAGTTCATTGTAATCTTCCAAATTGATTTTAAAAGGTTCTGCAAGTAGCAAGCTGTACAACTTTTCTGTTGCGTTTGTGTGATTACACAACACACGCATATAGTAATAAATTAGAATTGTAGAGCGGATATTAAAAATGCTTTTGCCTTCGTTCAATTGGCAAGGAATGTTTTTGCCCTTTAGCATTTCAGAATAAGAGTGAAGAACGTCATTTTTTCTGCAAAGAATCGCAATTTGTGACAAATCATTTGTGCCGTCTTCTTTTTTAGGGCAATCATCAGATTTTACAAGTTTTTCAATATCTTCGACGATATAATTAAATTCTTGCAAACTGTCACCAAACTCTATACGTCTGATTTTACGTTCTTTTGCGATAATTTTAGCGTTTTTTGCCTTCAATTTTTTAGAAATATTATACTTTTTAAAAGTTTCGTTATTTTCTAATCGTAATGGGTCTTGAGAGACAAGTTTGTAGCTGAAATCAAGAATTTCTTGTGTTGAACGGTTGTTTTCATCAAGACAAATTACCTTTGTTTCAGGATATTTTGTCAAAAAGTTTTCGATATTGTCGCTCTTTGCGCCTTGAAAGCCGTAAATAATTTGGTCATCATCGCCTACAACAAAAACATTTTTCTCTTTGTTTGCATCAACTAAGTTAAAAATAATTTTGTTTTGAAGTTCGTTTGTATCTTGATATTCGTCAACCAAGAAGTATCGATATTTGTTAGAAACCTCTTCTTTAAAGTTTTCGTCTTCTTCAAAAGCATTAAGCACAAAGCAAATCATATCCGCAAAATCGATTAGGTTCTTTTCTACCATTTTTTGCGCATAAACTTCCTTCAACTCCCATAATTCTTTAGCTTTTCCGATATTTTTCTTGATTGTTTCTAACTTTGCATAACGACCTTTGTTTTGAGTTTTTCCATTTTGTTCGCGTTCATAAATTTCTGCCTCAATTGCATTATACATAGGCATTAAAGTCGGGTTTGTATCAATATTTGAAAGATATTCCTCTTTAGAAATTCTCAAACTCTTTAAGTGTTCAACATAGCCGACAAAACTTTTTGCATAAAAATATTTATCTGCCCTATTCGGCACAAAAATCTGCGGATTAACTTCATCAATTGTAGCCTTCATCAACGCCAATTTCTCAGTGTCAGTAATCAATCTTACCCCCAAAGACAAGCTGAATTGTTCAGGATACTGTTTAATTACGTCGTTACAGAAGGAGTGATATGTATAAACATCAACAGAAGAAGCCTTTACGCCTATTTTTTTAATCAAACGTTGTCGCATTTCATTTGCTGCAGCATCAGAAAACGTCAAGCAAAGGATTGTAGAGGCATCAACTCCGTTTTCAATCATTTGTTCAATACGATTGATTACTGTAAAAGTTTTACCTGTTCCAGGCCCTGCAAGAAGCATCACTTGCCCGTTTTGAATATCTATCGCTTGTTGTTGTCTTTCGTTTGGTTTAATTTTTGGTTTTGCGGTTTCTGTTTGCAT
>CALAFU010000131.1 GCA_937891325.1 uncultured Candidatus Melainabacteria bacterium
ACGGAAATGGTAACACCTTTTACAAAAGAAGGTAATGTTGATTATGATAAAGCGGCTGAGTTAGCTGAATATTTATTAGATAACGGTTCGGATTCCTTGTTAGTTGCTGCAACAACAGGTGAATGTCCAACTTTAACAAACGAAGAAGAAGTTGAATTGTTAAGCACTATCAAAAGAGCAGTTAGAAATGATTGCAAAGTTATTATGAGTGCAGGTTCTAATTCAACAATTGAAGCTGTTAAATATGCAAAAATGGCTGAAAAAGAAGGCGCAGATGCTATTCTTTCTGTTGTACCTTACTACAACAAACCATCTCAAGAAGGTATGAAGGCTCACTTCTCAGCAATTGCTGAAGCTGTTAAAATTCCTGTAATCATTTACAACATTCCTTCAAGAACAGGTGTAAATATGTTACCTGAAACAGTTGCATACTTAGCAAAAAAATATAACAACATCGTTGGTATTAAACAAAGCTATCCTGATATGGATATGGTTTCAGAAATGAAAGATTTATGCCCAGAAGATTTTTCTATCTACTGTGGTGATGATAGTTTGTTACTTCCAATGTTGTCATTAGGTGCAACAGGTGTTGTATCAGTAGCTTCTCATATTTACGGTGAAGAAATTAAGAGCATGATTGAAGACTTTAAAGAGGGTAATATTAAATCGGCATTAAATATGCACATGATTTTATATCCAATGTTTAAAAAGTTATTTATGGCTCCAAACCCTGTACCTGTGAAAGCTGCATTGTCTAAAATGGGTATTATTAAAGATTACGTAAGACAACCACTTGTAATTTTAAATTATGAACAAAAAGCTGAACTATTTGCATTAATGGATACAATCGAAAAAGAATAGACAGTTAGGTTATTTTACAAAATTTATTTTTGATAAAATAGAGTTATACAATTTATATTTATATAATATATATAAGGAAAAGGAAATGAAGAATAAAATTTTATTATTTTGGGCTATTGTAGCAATTGCTATCGTTTCAATTACTATTATCTGCTTAAAACCAACAAAATTAGGTTTAGACCTAGTTGGTGGTTCAAGACTTGTATTAGAAGCTCAAACTTCAGCAACAGTTGCAAAAATTACTCCTGAAATGATGGATAGTTTACAATTTGCAATTGAAAACCGTGTAAACAAACTTGGTGTTGCTGAAACTGTAGTTCAAAGACAAGGCGAAAAAAGATTAGTAGTAGAAATTCCAGCAGTAAAAGACTTAAAACAAGCTAAAAAATTCTTAGGCGAAACTGCTGAATTAGCATTTAAAAAAGAAGTTCCAGACAACTCTGGCAAATGGGTTGATACAGGCTTAACAGGTAACGACTTAAATCGTGCATCTTTAAGCACAAGCTCAAACGGTCAATGGGTTGTAGATTTGGAATTCAATGACAAGGGTACAAGAAAATTTGCTGATTTAACTCAACAATTAGTTGGTAAACCAATGGCAATTTTCTTTAACGGTGAATTAACATCAGCTCCTGTAATTAGAGAACCAATTATTGGTGGTAGAGCTCAAATTTCAGGCGGTGACAATGGTTTTGCTTTAGAAGAAGCAAAAGAAATGGTAGATTTATTAAACGCAGGTGCATTACCTGTTCCAGCTAAGATTATTGAAGAAAATACAGTTGGACCTACATTAGGTGCTGACAGTATTGAAAAATCTAAAATTGCCGGTGTAATCGGTTTAGGTTTTGTAATGTTATTTATGGCATTCTACTACCGCTTACCAGGGGTAATTGCAGACGTAGCATTAGTTTTATACAGTTTAATGTTATTCGCATTGTTTAAACAAATCCCTGTAACTCTTACATTAGCAGGTATCGCAGGTTTTATCCTATCAATAGGTATGGCTGTTGATGCTAACATTCTTATTTTTGAAAGAACAAAAGAAGAATTAAGAGCCGGCAGAACTTTGTTTACAGCAATTAATGCAGGTTTTGACAGAGCGTTTACAAGTATTTTCGACTCAAATATGTCAACAATCATTACTTGTATAATTCTTTATTGCTTAGGTACAAGTGTTGTTAAAGGTTTTGCTTTAACACTTGCTTTAGGTACAGCAGTATCAATGTTTAGTGCAATTACAATTACTAAAAACTTTATGCACTTAATCTTTGGTACAGGTGAATTGAAATATCCAGCTTTATTCGGTTTAAGCAAAAACGAAATCGGTAAGGCTTATGTTGCAGAAGAAACTAAACGTGAAAAAGCAAAATTTGGCGTTTTAGATTAGTGAGGTAAAAATGGAAGGCAGACATATAATTAACGTTGTAAAATATAGATGGGTTTGGATGGGATTAACAACAATCTTGTTA
>CALAFU010000132.1 GCA_937891325.1 uncultured Candidatus Melainabacteria bacterium
ACAACAGACAAAATAGTTTTGTACATCGCCTCTCTAACATCGTCAGAACTCATAATTTCGCGTTTTTGGCGCATTGAATACCATTTGTAACGACGTCTAACTTCGTTTCTGATAGCCCATTTTATTGCTGTTGAAAGATATGAATTGTTGTAAGAGTCAGGACTTTTTTGTTTAAACAAGATGTACAAAGTTTGAGTTGCAATGTTCATCATCTCCATAAAATCAAGCAAATGCGAAGTAGAAGCCATTTTTTGAGCCTCGACTTTACAAACGGTTTCAATTAGTCCTTGATAATCTTTTAAATTGATTTGCTGATTAGTTGGCATGTACACTCACTTCATACATACTATTCCCCATGCCATTATATCAGATAAAACTCTACATGACTCATATTGTTAATAATAATTACGAGAAAAATAAGAAGGGCGCAAAACGTATGTTTTGCGCCCTTTAAAAGATTTCTAAATCTAAAACTATTGAGCCATTAATTTGTTAACAGCAATAGTTAATCTAGATTTTTTTCTTGAAGCAGTATTTTTGTGTAAAATACCTTTTGAAACAGCTTTATCACATAATTGGTATGCTTTTGATAAAGCAACTTTCAAATTTTCTTCATCTTTTGCTTTAGCTAATTCTACAACTTTTTTCAAAATTGTTTTGATTGATGTTTTGAAAGCTACGTTTTTAGCGTGATTTCTTTCAGCAACTAAAACTCTTTTTTTAGCAGATTTAATATTAGCCATTTTTTGTCCTTCTTTCTTTTTGTGAGATTTAAAAAGGCTAATGACTTCCTTTTTAAGCCTCATTGCTACTCTGAGGATGTGAGCAAAAAGATATTAAAATAAACTTTTACAAATGTCAAGAAATTGTAAAGTTTATACCGTTCGGTATATAGGTCATTTCGGCTATTTTTGTAACATTACGATACAATCTTTAAGAAAAAAAGTATCTTTTTTTTTTGTTTCATGGTATAAACAAAGTAACAAAGGAGAGAATTGTTCAGACACAATTTACCCTAATATAAACACGAAGAAAAATGGAGGCATTTTATTATGTCAGTAGGACAATTTGTTTTTATGTTACACAGCCATTTACCATACTATCGTAAAGCTGGTATGTGGCCATTCGGTGAAGAAAATTTATACGAATGTATGGCAGAAACATACGTTCCACTTCTTGATGCAATTTCAGAATTGTACGAAGAAGATGGTATCAAAGCTAAACTTACAGTTGGTATTACACCAATTTTGGCAGAACAACTTAACGACAAACATTTACAAGAAGGTTTTGTTAAGTACATGGATACAAGAATTAAATCAGCAGCAGAAGATGTTGAAAGATATCCTGATCCAAAAGTTGAACACTCAGAACATTTGAGCTATTTAGCTAATTTCTGTTTCAACCACTTATCAAAAATCAAAGATCACTTTGTAAATCGTTATAACAAAGATTTAATCGCAGCCTTCAAAAAATACCAAGACTTAGGTTGTATCGAAATCACTACATCAGGCGCAACACATGGTTTCTCTCCACTTCTTGCAACTGATAACAACTTGAACGCTCAATTCAAGGTTGGTTCAGATACAACAAAACGTTTATTTGGTAAAAAAGCAAAAGGTGCTTGGTTACCTGAATGTGCTTACAGACAAGGTTATCAATACATCGGTAAAGACGGTCAAAAAAAATGGAGACCAGCTATTGAAGTTACTCTTCAAAATAACGACATTCAATACTTCTTTACTGAATCACACGTAATCGAAGGTGGCAACTCTATCGGTAACAGACGTGTAATCGGTATGTATGGTAATATCGAATACATTCCACTTCCAGAACGTGAAGCAACAGGCTATGATACATACTCAGCTTATTGGTTACCTGATGCACAAGTTGCAGTTATGGGTAGAAACGATAGAGCAGGTTACCAAGTTTGGTCAGCAGCTGATGGTTACCCTGGAGACGGCGTTTACAGAGAATTCCACAAGAAAGATGACAAATCAGGCATGCACTATTGGAGAATTACTTCTTCTACAACTGATTTAGGCGACAAAATGCTTTACGACCCTGTATTAGCATTCAATAAAATTAACGAAAACTCAGATCACTATACAACAATGCTTTACCACTTGTTGAACGATTACAAAAAATCTCACAACGGTAAAGAAGGCTTAGTAATGGTATCTTTCGATACTGAATTATTCGGTCACTGGTGGTTTGAAGGTGTTGAATTCATTAAACAAGTTGTCAAGAAAATCAACACATATTTAAAAGATGATATCGAAATGATGACAGCTGGCGAATACTTAGAAGCTCACCCACCAAAAGAAGCTATCCAAATTCCAGAAAGCTCTTGGGGTGCTGGCGGACACTTCTATGTATGGATGAA
>CALAFU010000133.1 GCA_937891325.1 uncultured Candidatus Melainabacteria bacterium
ATTACAACTAATAACAAAAATTCAGCCGTTGTAGTGCTTCAAGCAAGCGGTGCAGATATGTTTTACTACTTTGACGGTGATAGCAACGCTTTGAATAGCGCTATTTTAAAAGAGTTTAAGAACCTAAACTTGAGCTATGATGAGTCATTTAACGCAACATATTTGTCTACATTTGCAACAAAGGCTCAAAATGTAAGAGCAAATAAATCTTCAAAATACACATTTGAAGAGGTTTCAATAGACTCTCAAGAAATTCAACAACGCTCTGGACGTGTAGTTTCTCAAGATGTTTTGCGCGGATATGTTGGACAAGTCGCAAAAGGTACAACCTTCAATACATATTTGCAAACTCCTGTGAATACAGCAAATGCAAATGTTGGTGACAACGTTGTAGCGATACTTTCAGAGGATTGGGTTTATAACAACTGTGTTATAGCACCTCAAGGAAGCATGGTTACAGGAAAATTGACAAAAGCAAGACATGCAACTTATGGCTCTATGAACGGTCGTGTCGTAATTGAATTTAATCAAATAAAAACACCTGATGGCAAGGTTTATGACGTTTCTACTGAAAAAATTGATTTTGTTGTTTCAAACGATGGAAAAGTTAATTCAGTAGTGAGCAAGGTTGCAACACAAGCAATTGTGGGCGCTGTCTTAGGCTTGGTGGTTGGGCTTCTTGCGGATGATACAAGCGTTGGTAAATCTGTTGCGATTGGTGCAGCAGGCGGAGCTGCAACAGGTATGTTAAGTTCAGGCGCAGAAAAAGGTGTTGATGCAGAAATACCTATTTATACAGAATTAGAATTGGCACTAACAAAACCGCTAAGTGTGGTTTTAAGCTACTAGATAAGGGAAAAAGAAATGAATAAAAGATTAATTATTGTAGGACTTTTAATTTTGGCAATCGCAATCGTTGGCAAATTGTTGTTTGTGGTTGCAAAAAATATTAAGGTAGATGATTTTCATAAATCAGCCATAATTTTTGTTGTTGATTCTTCAGCATCAAATCAAAAAATGTTGCCGACTGAAATCAAGTACATTCAATCACTTTGCTCAATTTTAGATCCGGAAGATGCGATTAAAGTTTTGAAAGTGTCTGAAAAATCATACCTTATTTATGAAGGTTCACCAAGTGACACAATGGGCATTAGAAAAGCTCTAGAAGCCTTTACTCAACTTGATAACAAGGATTACGGAACAGCTTATGGCGAAGCTCTTAAAAAAGCCTTTGACCACTGTTTGACAATGAAAAAAGAAGGTTATGTTCCAGCAATAGTGGTTATTGGTGACTTAGAAAACGAAGGTGATGTATCAAAACAAGTTAATTGGGATACTCTTCCACAAAATGTTCAAAACGTACAAAAATATGCACCAGACCTTGCTATGATGTTCGTTTATGCACCCCCAGAAAAATTAGACTTGGTTAAAACAAAATTAAATCCTGTTTTGGGCGAAACAAAATTAATTGTTGCAAACGAACAAAACGTGGACAAAGCAAATAGAAGATTTTTAGAAGCAATTGGTAGATAGGAGAAACAAATGGCTTTTACTATAATTACAAAAAATTCAGAAAGAACATTTTCTGATAAAGAATTAGTTAATATCTGCTCAAAA
>CALAFU010000134.1 GCA_937891325.1 uncultured Candidatus Melainabacteria bacterium
GGGTAAACGCTAGTAATAACGCGACTTTTAGGCTTGATGATTTAAAGTCTAATTTGATGTTTTGTTGGCGCAGGATAAAAGATTATTGTCATGTGATGACAAATAAAACTTTATGTCACCCTGAATTTAGTTCAGGGTCTCAAGAACATGAGATGCTGAAACAAGTTCAGCATGACAATGAATTATATTTAACATTCCGTAAAGCCCTAGCCTTCACACTTGCAGAAACCCTAATCGTAATGGGCATTATTGGTGTGGTTGCAGCGTTGACTATTCCAAACTTAAATTCATCAACAGCAGACAAAGAAAAAGTTGCAAAGTTAAGTAAAATTTATTCAAATTTACAAGATGCGTATGGTAGGGCTACTGCGGTTTACGGACCTGTTGAAGAGTGGTTTCAAGGTGACACTTCTGCATCAGCACAAACAACACGTTTTGCAGAAAGAATGAAAGACTTTTTGAAAATATCTAAAAATTGTGGTACGAATCAAGTAAGTAATTCTACTTGCTTTGTTGGAGATAATTCTTCAGGTTCGGCTATTGATGCGAATGCTTATGCTATGATACTTGCTGATGGTGCTTCAATTGCTGTATCTGCAATTTCTCCAAATTGTTTAGCTTCTTACACAGCTGATAATTCAGATAATTGGTGTGCCTATATTTTGGTTGATTTAGATGGTTCTCAAAAAGGGCAAAACAAAGGTGGGCGTGATCAATTTAGATTTATTGTAGGTAAAAATAACGGTATTGTTCCAGAAGGCATGCAAAACGATATAGATACGTCTAGTGATCAACAGCTTAAAACAAACTGTTTTGGTAGAAATGTTTCATTGGCATGTACAGGGTGGGTAATCCAAAATGGAAATATGGATTATTTAAAGGTTGATAATTCAGGAAAATGTCCAAACGGAAAGGTTCTTAGCTGGTCAAATACATCTTGCAAGTAAAATAAATTTTAATAAAAAAGGCGCTTGGACATTAGTCCAAGCGCCTTTTTATTTATTTCAACCCTTTATCCGATTTCGTCTTCGCCTTTTTTTAGCGCGCTCAAATCAACTTCTAATTTGCCACCTGATTGGTAAGACAAGGTTTGAGCCACTGCAGTTGGGTAGAAGTGGAAGTTTTTAATCTTGCCTGTATTGATTCTTTCAATAACTTCGTCCATATATTTTTGAGTGTTTGTTTTCATTTCTGGGTGCATATCAACCCAATCGCCCAAAGGAATTGAACTTCTCTCATGGTTGCAACCACCACATTCTAACAAGTAGTTTGTTTCAACATCTCGTCCACCTTCTGATTGTGGCTTAATATGTTCAATTGTGCCAACTGAAAGTTTTACTAAACGTTGTCCGATTTCAGAGTGGCTTCTGTCTGAATATTTAACAACAAAAGCGCTTACATCATTTTGAGAGGTTGGCATTTTTTCAGCCTCTGTTCTCATTTGTTTATAAACTTTTTCGTTAGAAATCTTGCTTTCTAAAGCGTCCATATCCTTCAAAAACGCTTTACGTTTGAATTTTATTTCTTTATCATTTGAAGAAACATATTTTCTTGTCTCATCTGTAACTTTTTTAACTGTTTCTTGTTCTTTTTCAGACAATGTTTTTGACAAGGTATCAACTGTATCAAGAATTGTATTTTGTTTTGCTTGAAGTTTTTTCAATTCAGGTGCTCTGTGTTCTTTTAACAAGTCGCTAAAATTAGCATCAGGTTTTTCTTCTGACCAACCTTTCAAAAGATTAAAGCATTGTTTTTCAACAGGACGCATATTGTCTTCAAATTCGTTCAAGGTTTTTACGGCTTGTTTGCTTGTGCAACCTAAACCTTTAGTAACCTTGTTCATATCTTTTTGAGTCATCATTTCAATACCGCAACAAGGGCATGTGATGTGACCTAACCCTCTTACTCTGTCTGCATTTTTTAACCCTGTAAATGCAACTTGCTCAACCTTTTGTTGAGGTTCAACCGCAGGTGATTTTTCAAATCTATCTGGTCTTGTTGCAAATTTTAGATTTGCAAATGGTTGTGGATTTGTTTTTACGTATCTATAAATTCTTGGTGTCACAAATGCTGCGAAAACTTGAATTGGTGGAATCATATCCTTCTTCCCTAAGCAAAAACGCTTAATTTTTTATTTTGAGTACCCTTAGTTTTGTTATACTGTTCTTTCTTTTGAACTTTTGAAACGATTTCCGCTTCTTGTTTTTTTACTCTCGACATTTCCTGTGCTATTTGTCGTTTGCTCAATTTTAATTTTGAAGTGTCTAGTTTAATTTTACCCTTAGATTCTTTTTCAACAGTTTCTGCTACTAGAATAGGATAAACACGACATCTTTGCAATGCCTCTTTTTTATTAATTTTTTCAATTACTGCATCAATGTAATTTTGCATGTGGTCTTTGATTTCAGGGTTTTTATCAACCCATTTATCAAGAGGCATATTTTTTCTACGTGTATTCCATTCTTTGCTTGCATAAACGTAGTTTGAATAAACATTTTTTCCACCTTCTGAGCCGTCTTGAGGGTGTCGAGGTGTAATGTGTTCTAATGAACCAACAGAAGGCTCAACAAGCGAAATACCGATTTGGAACGGAGTTTTTTCTTGTTTTGTGCCTGCATCTTTTTGTGTAAATTTAACGATAAATGCGCTTACGTTGTCGTGAGAACGAGGAACAGCTTCTGCAATGTTCAACAATTCTTGCGCCTTATCTTGCTCATTCATATTTTTTGTTACGTTATTAAGTTTTTCTAGCAATCTTCTTCTGCGGAAAATGTAGTTAGGGTCTTGTTTTTCAAGGATTTCTTTGGAGCTTGCAAGAAGTTTGCCTACATTTTTTGCATCTTCCTTGTTTTGAATTGTTTTTGCGCATTTGAACATTTTATGAAGAATTTTCTGCTCTGCATCTTGAACCTTCTTCAAATGCTCTGGTCTTACTGTGTCTAATAACTCTCTCAAATTCTTTTCTGGTTTATCTTTGCTCAAATCTTTAAGTATACCAAAAACTTCTTTTTCAACAGGGTGCATTCTGTCTTCAAAAGGTTGTAATAGCTTAATAGCCTTGTCGCTTCTACCGCCAAGGTTGTCTTTATTCAAATGGTTAATTTCTTTTCCATTAATAACCCTTGTTCCACAATAAGGACAAGGTACATCACCCAATTCTCTAATGCTTTTTCCTACAATACTGTTATCAACCGATGTAAACGAAACGTTTGCAACTGATTGAGACGGTGTAAATGTGTCAGCACGTAAAGTTTTCAACGCAAAAGGGTTTGTTTGATACTTGTTATCAAACAATTTGGGCGTTTGAACCTTATTTAGAGACACACTAATAGGATTGAGCATACTTATATATAGCTCCTCAAGATTTGTTTTTGCCCTAATTTGACCATGCTTTTACAAAAGTTTACATGTGAAACGAAAATTAATTAAATTTTTCTTAGAACTTTTTCTAATCTTTGTAATTTCAATTTGTCAGTGCCTAAACCACACAAAAGCATTGTTGATTTTTCATTTGTTTTTTCGTCTTCAATTTTGTTTTCAAAAAGTTTTTCTGAAAGTTCAAAACCGGTGTAATTTTTATGCTTAATTAAAATTTTTGTGATATCTCCGTCAAAAAATTCAATGTTTTGGAGATTTTTTCTCAAATTTTTGATATTTTCAATCAATTCATCAATTTTTTGTCTACCCTTTTGAGAGTTTAAATAATTTATATTTCTTTCTATTGAATAAAATAGTGCATAACTTGGTGAGGTTGTAGAAAATTTTGCTAAAGCGCTATCTACATCTAAATCAGTGTTTGTGTGCAAAAGTGCTGTTGAATTAAGTCCTCCTGCTGTTTTATGTAGGGATTGAACTGTGAAATCAGAAATATTTACTGCACTTTGAGGTAATTTATCCGAGAATGGATATAATGCACCATGTGCTTCATCTACGATTAAATAAGTTCCGTATTTTGCACAGATTTCTTTTAATGCATTTATGTCGCTAACAACACCGTAATAGCTTGGTGAAGTCACAATTACGGCTTTAATTTTATCGTTTTTTAAATATTTTTCTAAATTTTCGGGAGTTAACTCTTTGTGAATTCCCCATTCTTCATCTTTTTCTAATTCATAAAAAACAGGTGTTGCGCCAGAAAGTTCTACTGCGTTTTTATGACAAGGGTGAGAGTCTTTCCAAATTAAAACCTTGTCGTCACGTTTTGCGCAAGCTAAAACTGAGGCTATTATGCCACTTGTAGAGCCATTTGTTAAAAATTTAGTCTTAGTTGTACCGTAAATTTCACTAGCTCGTTCTTCTGCATCAGCAAGAGCAGCTTCAGGCTCGTGAGTGTCAGTTTCTGAAATATCGTATTTGTAAAATTGTTCAAATTTAGAGGTTATAAAAAATCTTTGAGAGTGGCTTGGAGTCGTAAAAAGAGCGTTTCTATATGTTTTGTTGAATAATTTTGTTAAACTCATTATTCTTCACTACTTTCTTCGGTGTCGCTGTCATCGGACAAATCAATACCTTCTAAATCTTCTACGTTATCAAGACCTTCTTCTTTAATAATTTCTTGTAAAAGCGCATTAGTATAGCCGATGTCTTTTTCTTTAACAACGGTTTTAGAAGATTCAATCATTGCGCCAATTAACCACCCAAGTCCATACATAACAAGAACAGCAGGAATAACTGCAGGCGCAGAACAAACAATGCTTGTATGATTTATGCCACCATTTTTGATTAGATAGCAAGTTCCAACAACAAGCAGTGTTGAACAGCCTAGTAAAAGTCCAATGTTTTGTTTGTATTTGACAATTTTCATAGATTATTTATTTTCTGCTTCCATATTTTTGTTCATACAGTATTGGATTAATGTCATTTTATCAACATTTACTTGGTGAACAAATCTTCCTGATAGAATAAATCTTCCGTTGTCTTGTTTTTCCATACGAATTGGCTGTAAGATACAAGATACATTTTGATCTTCACTTAAAGCGATTTCTACTTTGTATTCATTATCTAGGTTAATAGATTCATTAGTAAAGAATTTCAAACCACCAGCAGACAAGTCAACAGTAGAAATATCGTAAACTTGGTCTGTTGTTAAATCTCTCATTGTAGTTTCAGACAAGAACTTGATACGTGTGAATTGACGTCTTTGTAAAAATCTATGTTTGATTGGGTTTGCGATAAACAATTCGTTGTCTTTAACTTCTGATGCGTGAGATGAGAAGAAAAGAATACCATTTTGAGTGTGTGAATAGAATTCGCAAATATAATTTTGTTTAATACCATTTGTAGGGTATTTCATTTTCATTCTAAAACCTTGTGGTGTAACTTCGGTTACTGAACCCATGTTTGTAAAATTAAAGTCTTTAGGTACGATTGTTACGTCTTGGTCGATTTTTACTAATTCGTTCATTATATAAGCCTTTCTGTGCTAATTTCTTACAACTTTTACAATACCCACTGATTTAGTTTTAGTATTTGAACTAATTTCATTATACGACATAATCGTAAATTGTGGATAGTAATTTTCAACTAAGTTTCTAAATGCTAATCTGATTGCTGCTGAACATAAAATTACAGGTTGGCAACCGTAAGTTGTGATTGCCTTTTGAATTTCGCTGTCTAAACTATTGAATAATAATTTTGAATATGTTGGGTCAACGGTTAAACTTCTTCCGTCTGGTGACATACCTTGTGCTAAAGTTCTTTCTACATCTGGAGACAAGATAATTGCCATTAATTCGCCGTTGTCGGCAACATTTTGTTTGCAAATACTTCTTGCTAAAGCGTGACGAACTTGTTCTGTCAAATAGCTGTAATCCTTGCTAAATTTAGATTGCAAACTGATTGTTTCTAAAATAGTCTTCAAGTCACGGATAGTAACGCGTTCACGCAATAAACTTTGCAAGATTTGTTGAATATCGCCGATAGTCATATCCTTCAACAAGTCGTCAACGTAAGAGTCTGAAACTTCTTTTCTCAAATTATCAACCAATTGTTGAACGTCACTTCTTGTTAAGATGTCAGCCGCATTTTTCTTGATAACTTCTGTTAAGTGAGTTGAAACAACAGCAGACGGGCTTACAACTGTGTAACCATAAGCCTCTGCTAAATCTTTTTGATCCTCTTCAATCCATAAAGCAGGTAAACCAAATGCAGGTTCAACAGCGCTGATACCTTTAATATTAGGGTTATCCTCGCCACCCATAGCGTTCATGGCTAAACTTCTATCTGGATATACTTCACCAGCTTCAATAGGCACACCTTTTAACTTAATTTGATAAGTGTTTGGTGACAATTGAAGATTATCTCTAACTCTGATAGAAGGTAAAACAATACCCATATCGAGAGCTGTTTGACGTCTAATTTGTGCAATACGTTCTAATAAATCTCCGCCCATTTCGACTTGTAATAACGGTACAAGTCTGTAACCAACCTCGATTTCGATAGTATCAACGTTAAGTAATTCCATAACGCTTTCACGAGTCGCACGTTTATTTCTTTTTCCAAGTTTTTCAGCTTTTTCTGCTTCAATTTTTGCTTGAGCTTCTGCTGCAACTTTCGCTTGTTTTTCTTTGTGTTTAAGTGTTGCCCAACTTCCTAAACCAATACTGATAAGCAAGAATGGAATAGTTGGCATACCAGGGATAATACCCAAAACTAATAGCAAACCAGAAACAACGCCTAAAACTCTAGGGTCAGAGAACATTTCTTTGCCGATGTCTTGAGATAAAGATTCGTCTTTACCTGTTGCACGAGATACAATCAAACCTGTTGCAACTGAGATTAAAAGTGCTGGAACTTGTGAAACAAGACCGTCCCCTACTGTTAAGATAGTGTATGTAGTTAAGGCTGTTGAAAAATCCATTTTCAACATTACCATACCAATAATTAAACCACCGATAATGTTGATAATAGTGATTAAGATACCAGCTGTGGCATCACCTTTTACGAACTTAGAAGCACCATCCATAGTACCGTAGAAATCAGTTTCACGTTCAAGTGCTTTTCTTCGAGCTTTAGCTTCGTCGTCAGAAATCAATCCTGCGTTCAAATCGGCATCGATACTCAATTGTTTACCGGGCATTTTATCCAAAGTGAAACGTGCTGTTACTTCAGCTACACGAGTTGCACCACCTGTGATTACCATAAAGTTAATCAATACAAGGATTACGAAGATTACAAACCCTACAACGTAATTACCACCTACAACGAACTCTCCGAATGAGTGAATTACGTTACCAGCTTCCCCATAAAGTAAAATAAGTCTTGTAGAACTGATGTTCAAACCTAATCTGAACAAGGTTGCAATCAACAATACTGTTGGAAAACTTGAATAATCAAGAGGTTCTTTGGTGTAAAGACAAACAAGCAAGATGATTACAGAAAGTGAAATGTTGATAGTCAACAAAATATCCAACATTGCAGGTGGAAGTGGAATAACCATCATTAAAACAATGAACACCAAGCCAATGGCTAGTGAGATGTCATTATTCTTCAATAAGTCTGAAAGTTTTCCAAAGTTCATCTTTTTGTTCTCTTACCTTCACCCAAGATTAACGTTTCCTGTTGTTGTATACGTACGCAAGAATTTCTGCAACAGCTTGAAACATATCTGATGGTATTATATCATTTATTTCTACTAATTGGTAGAGTGTTCTTGCAACAAGCCTATTTTCTACGATAGGAATGTTGTTATTTTGCGCAATTTCTCTTATCTTAAACGCAATAAAATCAACCCCCTTAGCCACAACATAAGGTGCTGGTTTTTGAGTTCTATCGTATTTTATCGCAACTGCGTAATGTGTCGGATTTGTTACAACTACATCAGCAGTTGGAACCGCAGACATCATTTGTTGTTGTAAAAGTTGTTGACCCATTGCCCTAATTTTGCTCTTAATTTTTGGGTCACCTTCTGTTTCTTTGAATTCATCTTTGATTTCTTGCTTAGTCATCTTGATAGATTTTTCAAATTGGTATGTTTGGAATTTTAAATCTAAAAGTCCAATGATAAGCATTGCCAAACACATGTTCAAGAACATTTGACCTAAAATGCTACCAATTACTCCAAAAACAATTTCTGGAGTAGCACCTAATAGTGCATAAAGTTCGTCTAATCTTGCATGTACTACTGAATAACCACAAGCACCTACAATACATACTTTTAATATTGATTTTGCAAGCTCAACCATTTTTTGAGGTTCAAAAGGATTTAACAATTTCTTTAAACCGTCAACCCATTTTTTAGGCGAAACGTTATCAAATTTTGGTGTAATTTTATCAAGAGCAAAAATTTTGCCGATTTGAAGTCTAATAGAAACCGCAGTAAGAATAAAGGTTGCAACCATAAACGGTAAAACTGCTTCTG
>CALAFU010000135.1 GCA_937891325.1 uncultured Candidatus Melainabacteria bacterium
ATGCACTGTGTTCAGTATCCATTTCTTTCATTTGTTGGTCTAATTTCTTTTCTTTAGCGTTGATTTTAGCAGTTTTAGCATTGTAATCTGCTTCTGCCTTAGCTAAATCTGTTGTATCAGAAGTAATAGCCATTTGAGTATTACCTGAAACAGTGATTTCTTTAGCATTTTCAACGTAAGTATGTTCTTCTCGTCTTGGTTGATATATTACACCTTTTTGAGATGATGGTGGACGAACTAATTTAACAACAGTTGTTTCATCGCCACCTTCACCAATGAAGAATTGACCAGATTCAATCATTTCATACATAGTAGAGGCATCAACATTACCTTTAAATATTTCACCTGTTTCGCGGTTAACCAATTTGTAACCAAATTCAGACAAGTTTTTAGGAGTTAAATCAACTTGTTGTGCTTGACCTGATGAGTAATCAGTGTATGTTAATTTTGTTTTATTTAATGCTGCTGTATATTCATTTGCTACTTGTTCAGATTCGTCTGCAAGACGAATTTTCGTATTAGAAATTTGTTGAGAACGTAACTCAATATCATTCATACGAGATGTAATAGACAATAACCTTGCTTGTGATGCTGACATTCCCATAATTTAGCTCCTTATCAAATTCCTTACATTAGTAATATCGGCACAAAAGCATGTAGACTTAAGGGTTTTAGACCTTTATGTTACATTTGTTTACAAACTTAATTTTGTAATTTGGTTAAAGGTACTACCGATTTGATTTTTGTACAATGTGTTTAAAACGTAAATGTCATTTTCGCTCGGCTTATTTAAAGTTTTTTGATGTGGCACGAACATAATGTCATCAATTTCAATGCCGTGACCAAGTCCTAGAGCGTGACCTAATTCATGCAGAATTGTGTGTAAAATAGTTTCGTTGTCAATTTTTTTAGGTGAATTCGGGTTCGGTAAGCCTATATCAATTGTAATCGCCTTGATTTCAGAAGCCACAATGCTTCTAAATTTGCACATGCCTTCTAATTTTATTCCAACTTTGCTCCAATTTATCACAATATCAGCACCTTGAGGAAAATTTATTTGTTGAAATTTTACAGGTGCGTATTCGTTCCAAATCCTTATTGCATTTGAAATTGCATCGTAATAATTTTGCTTTTCACTCGTGCTTAAAGGTGCAACGATTTGAGATACAAAAACATTGATAATATTTTTGTTAAATCGTGTCACTTTGCCGTTTATTAGTGAATCTTTTATGTAATTGTCGATTAGATTTGAAACCATTTTATTTGTTTACGTAAATGTCTTCAACTGATTTTGGTGCTTCGTTTGGAGTGTAATTTTTTAAATATTCAATTACTTCTTCGGGAGTTTGTGCCAAATAATACAACTCACGAACACTTTGGCGCGCAAAATTTTCGTTGATAATATGTTCAAAAAATTCAAAAAGCTTGTCGTAAAAACCGTTTGTGTTCAAGAAAATTACGGGTTTTGTGTTATAACCAATAATTTTGTGATCAAGAATTTCAGAAATTTCTTCCAATGTGCCAAATCCGCCAGCAAGTGCGATTACCGCGTCGGCATTGTTATCCATTTTTGCTTTTCTTTCTCTCATTTCTTCTGTTAAAATGAAATCGTCGCAGTTTCCGCCTTCGTGTTTTACAAATTCATAAAGTTTTTTAGGCATAACTCCAAGAACTTTACCGCCACCACCTTTTACAGCCTTTGCAACTTCGCCCATAAGACCGTAATCAGAACCGCCATAAACTAAGTTGTAGCCGTTTTCTGCTAATAATTCACCCATTTTTTGAGCATCTAAGTGGTAACTTTTATCTAAACCGTTGCTTGCAGAGCAATAAACACATACATTTTTCATTCTTCCGTCCTTTTTTAATTATCATAGCATAAATTTTTATCATATTGCATTGCGCTGTCTTTAAAGAGACAATAAGTCAATAAGAGTTAAGTCGATAAGTCGAATTACAATTAAAATGACATTTTAACTATAAATGAACTTATCGTCTTATTGTCTTAAAGTCTTATAGTCTGTCAATAAATAATTTGCAATGTATCTTTGCAAGAATACCTTTTTAACATTTCTATATATTTTTGAAAAAATTAGCATTTTTTTTAATTCATCATTATTATATTTAGTATCAGATTTAAAAAGGAGAAATACATGAAAAAAGTCTTAATTTTAACTGTGGCTGTGTTTGTCGCAATGTCAACAGCCGTAATTGCAGCTTCAAAAGATTATTACCAACAATATAGAGCGCCAATGTATGGAACTTATCGCCCTGCCAATAATTATGCGCAACGTCCGCCAATGTATGGAAATCGTCCGCCAATGATGTATGGACAAATGCCACCCCCCCCTTATGGTAATATGCAACCGCCAAGAAACGGTGCAAGACCACCTATGTATGGTAATTACGGACAGGTTCCACCACCAATGAACCCACCAAGAGCTTATGGAAATATGTCTCAAATGTATGGCAACAGACCTCCAATGCACAATGGGCAACGTCCTCCGATGATGTACGGACAAAGACCTCCAATGGCTTACGGTAATCGACCTCCGATGTATGGCAATCGTCCACCTCAACAACGCGGTAAAAATCAAAAAAATTATCCTGTGACTTTACCGTTGTTTGACGAAAGCAGACCTGTTGCACAATAAAAAATGTTTAAAAAAATCTTCTTCTGTGATATAAATTATTTATATATTATTGAAGGAGATTTTTTATGAATAGTTATGTTGAACGAGTTTTAGAAGAAACTAAAAAGAAAAATGCTAACGAACCAGAATATTTGCAAGCTGTTGAAGAGGTTTTAGCAACAATTGAACCTGTTGTTGAAAAACACCCTGAATATGAACAATTAGGCTTGTTAGAAAGAATGGTTGAACCAGAAAGAATTATTACATTCCGCGTATCTTGGGTTGATGATAATGGCAAGGTTCAAGTAAATAGAGCATTCCGTGTTCAATATAGCTCTCTAATCGGTCCATACAAAGGTGGTATAAGATTACACCCAACTGTAAACCAAAGTATTATGAAATTCTTAGGTTTTGAACAAATTTTCAAAAACTCTTTGACAGGTTTACCAATCGGCGGTGGTAAAGGTGGTTCTGACTTTGACCCTAAAGGCAAATCAGACAGAGAAATTATGGCTTTCTGCCAAGCATTTATGACAGAATTACAAAGACATATCGGTCAAGACGTTGACGTTCCTGCTGGTGATATCGGTACAGGCGCAAGAGAAATCGGCTATATGTTCGGTCAATTTAAACGTATCAGAAACGCTTATGAAGGCGGAGTTTTGACAGGTAAAGGCTTGTCTTACGGCGGGTCTTTT
>CALAFU010000136.1 GCA_937891325.1 uncultured Candidatus Melainabacteria bacterium
CTAACAAAAACATTTTTAAAAACCAAACCAAAACGACAAACCAAACCAAAATAACTAAATAACCAAAACCAAAGAAAAAACTTTACGACCACCGAAAGGTGGTCTTTTTTTGTGATTTTGCGTAGGCTGAAGCGAAGCGAAACGCCGAATTAGTGAGGACATAGCGAATGACAACGTAAGTGAAATGAGCGACTCGTCCGAGTGAAGCAATAATCACAATCAAATAATTTTATAATAGTGCGAACATTGCTGTTTTATGCAATGGCGTACAAGTCATTAAGCCTATAAGACTATAAGTCATCTATAATCAAAAGCATTGTGTATAAACATTCAATATTATGTCATTCTGAACTTGTTTCAGAATCTCATAAATGTTAAGGTGCCACCGGAAGATTAATAAGATCCCGAATAACTACTCTTTATTTGTTTTCTATTAATTCTACGTTTCGGGATGACATTAGGTTTTATGTTGAAACAATTATTTTAATAATAGTTCGACTTATCCACTTATTGCCTTAACGTCTTAACCTCTTTTATAACGATATTAAAATTATATAAAAATTCTAAGAAATCCTAATTTTTAGTATATATTTATAATATAGAAACTACATAATCTAATTAGGAGAAATAAAATAATGATACATCCATCAGCAATTGTCCATGAATCAGCAAAAATCGCAGAAGATGCAATCATCGGACCAAATGTCGTTATCGGCGAAAACGTTACTATCGGTAGCGGAACAAGAGTTATCGCAAATGCGTTCATCGAATTTGCAGAAATCGGTAAAAACTGTACAATCAGCCCATTCGCTACAATTGGCTCTGAACCTCAAGATTTAGGTTACAAAGGCGAACCTACAAAAGTAGTTATTGGTGATGACGTTATCATTAAAGAAAATGCAACAGTACACAGAGGCGCTGCTTGTGGTGATTTCACAACTCGTATTGGTAACAAATGTTTGTTAATGGCTGGTACTCACGTTGCTCATAACTGCGTTTTAGCAGATCAAGTAATTATGGCTAACTTAGCAACTCTAGGCGGTCACTGTCACGTAGGTTTTGGTGCTTGGTTAGGCGGAATGACAGTATTCCACCAAAACGTTAGAATCGGTGATATGGCTATTATCAGCGGTTTCTCAGCATCAAGACAAGACATCTTACCTTACTCAAAAGGTGAAGGCAGACCTCCTGTTCCATCTGGATTAAATGTTGTTGCAATGCGCAGACGTGGGGTTTCTAAAGAAAACAGAATTAATACTAATGAAGCATTTAAACTTTTAGTTTCACCTGAATACAACACAACTCAAGCGATTGAAAAAATTAAAGAAACAATTCCAATGAACGAATACATCGAAAACATGATTAAGTTCATTCAAGAATCAAAACGAGGAGTTCTTTTGAAATCTCACAAAACAGGTCATCACTCTTTAGAAGCTGAAGATGTGGCTGAAGAACCTGTTTTAGCTAACGTGTAAACTTAACTTATACAATATAAATACAAGATACCAATAGGCGGTCGAGTGAAACTAGACCGCCTATTATTAATTTTAATAAATTTGAAATATGACCTAATGTCATTCTGAACTTGTTTGACAAAGTGAACAGGCGAAAGATGAGCCTTGTGAACCTGTCCCCCGTGTGGCAGAATCTCATATTATAGAGACCCTGAACTAAATTCAGGGTGACGTAAGAGTAAATATTAAAATCTAATGTTTAACCAAACGGGGCGACGTTTTCAACGTCGCCCCGTTTGGTTATTTTTAATTAATTATTACTTAATGCAAACTGTCATATCAGCTTCAACGACAACTTTGCCGTCTACCATGCCAACACCGTGAGATTTGCCGATAGGACCTTTTAATTTTTGTAATTCAATTCTCATATCTAATCTATCTCCAGGGCGAACAATGCCTTTGAATCTAGCGTTTTCGATACCTGCAAATAGTGCCAATTTACCTTGGAATTTTTCCATTGATAATAACACAGGAGCTGAACATTGAGCCATTGCTTCAATTTGTAGAACACCTGGCATAATTGGGTTGTTTGGGAAGTGACCTTGGAAAAATGGTTCGTTCCAAGTTAAGTTTTTGTAGCCTTCTGCGTACTCACCAGCTACACATTTAGTGATTCTGTCAACTAACAAGAATGGATATCTGTGTGGGATTAAATCCAAAATTTGTTGTGAATCATAAGTTAATATTGTTTTTTGCTCGTCTGTCATTTTTTATGCTCCTTATTCGCATTTTATTAATTTACTTTTTAGTTTAAGCGCTGTTTTTACGTGAACGGCATGTCCTGCTTCCTTCGCTATAATTTGCGCTTTCAAATATAGTGGGTTTACACCTGTTAAGTACAAATCGCCAATTATGTCCAAAATTTTGTGTTTAATTGGTTCTCTATCGCTTCTCAATTTTGTTGTGTAACCGCCATCATCTGTAAAGCCAACTGTATTTTCTTGAGTAACACCTTTAGCGTATCCAAAAAATTGGAATTTTTTAAGGTCATGCAAGAAACCAAAAGTTCTAGCTTCAATAATTTCGTTTTGGTTTTTCATAGTGAAACTTGCCCAACGATTTTTCATATCTGGGTGGTCGTAATTTACGCCGTAAGAAATTCTTAATTCATCGTCAGGAACAATTACGACATGAGTTTTACCATTCAAATATGAAACAGGTTCTAATAGCGTATAATAAACAGGTTTAGACTTTTCTACGCCCACTTTTTTAAACGCTTTAACCCATTCGTAAGAACTTCCGTCTAAAATAGGCATTTCAGGTTTGTCAATGTAAACATCAATAGAATCAATGTTACAGAACGCACAAGCTGCCATAAAGTGTTCAATAAGCATTACTTGACGATTGCCGTTGCCAACACAAACACAGTGGCTTGTAGAGCAAACATTGTCAACATCTGCAACGATTGCATCATCATAACCGTCTAGGTAAAATTTGATTTTACCTGATGTAGAAGGTTTGATTAGCACGCTACATTCATGATTTTTCATCAATGTATTGCCTTTTATTGAAAGTTCTTTTTTTATTGTAGCCATTTCTTTACTCTTAGTTTTCTTCAGTATCTTCTAAAAATGTTTTTAACATTGGTTCGTATTTTTTGAATTTAGCAATTAATTCGCCAGCGTCTTTCATTGTTTTCAATTGTTTGATGAATTCTTTTCTTGGAACTGCTGGAGTACCAACTACGATTGATTTTTCTGGGAATGATTTGCTTACACCAGCTGCTGCTGCAACAATGCTGTCGCTTCCGATGCTGATGTGGTCTGCTAAACCTGCTTGACCAGCGATTACAACTCTGTCACCGATTACACAGCTACCAGCGATACCAACTTGAGAAACAATCATACAACCTTTACCGATACGGCAGTTGTGACCAATCATTACTAAGTCGTCGATTTTTGTATCATCGCCAATCATTGTGTTTTCAATTGTACCTCTGTCGATTGTTGTATTAGCACCAATTTCAACGTTGTTGCCGATTACAACTGAACCAAGTGATGGAATTTTAAAGATTTTTTGTTCTTTGTTTTCCATTTTGATTTCGCCGTCTTTTCTAGCTTGTTCAATATTATCAGGATTTTCAGTTACAAAGCTGAAGCCGTCAGCGCCTAGAGATACGCCATGGTGTAAGATACAACGGTCACCAACTACAACTCTGTCGCCGATGTTTACGCCAGCGTGGAAGAAGCAGTTTGCACCGATTTTTGCGTTGTTACCAATGTATGAGTTTGGTAAGATTTTTGTATTTTCGCCAACCACTGCACCCTTTGAAATTACTACGTTTGCACCGATTGAAGCGCTTTCTGCAACTTGTGCTTCTGGGTGAATTACTGCTGTTGGGTGGTAGCCGTCGTTTACTCTAGGTTCTTCGTAGAATAATGTTAATAATTTCATCATTGCAAGTCTTGGTCTTTCAACCTCGATAGTTGTTACTCCGTCAAGATTTACACCTAATGGAACTAAAACAGCTTTTGCTTTTGATTTTGCTACGTTGCCGATTTCTTCTTCGCTCAATGCTAAAGCTAACATGTGTTCGTCACATAGCAATGGTGGTGCTATCATTTGAATTTTTGCATCTTCAACTTTTGTTAGCATACCGCCTACGATTTGCGAAATTTCTTCTACTGAAAATTCCTTCATTCTTTTTGTCTCCTTTATATAATTATGAATTTTTCATTTTTTCTATTGTCGATGTGGTTGATTTTCCTTGTACAAATTCAATGAATTTTACATTGATGTGGTTTTTCAAAATTACATCTTTCTCCTCTTTTGGAAGGGTCTCAAGGGTGTAATCAGCTCCTTTTGTATGGAAGTCAGGTTTTATTCTATCTAATAGACCACAAGGTGACTTCTCATCAAATATTACCACATAATCAACGCAAGATAAAGCACATAATATCTCAGCTCGGTCTAATTCAGTGTTAATCGGGCGATTTTCCCCTTTAATTTTCTTAACAGAAGCGTCTGAATTTAACATTACGACTGAAACATCTGCTACTTCTTTTGTTTTTTGCAAATATCTTACGTGTCCTACGTGTAAAATGTCATAACAACCGTTTGTTGTTACAACGGTTTTGCCTTTTTTTTGTAAATCTCTTACGATTGCAACGATATCGTCTTGTGTAACAAGTTTACCCATTAAAATAACCCCATTTCTATTACACGTTTGCAAATTCTAACTGTGTTTAAAGCTGCGCCAATTCTAAGGTTATCGCCTACGCACCAGAAAGACAAACCGTTTTCAAATGCAATGTTTTTTCTAATTCTTCCGATATAAACAGGGTCTTTTCCTTCTGCTTGAATTGCGGTTGGAAAAACTTTGTTTTGAATATCATCAACAACCTCAATACCATAAGCATTTGCTAAAGCGTTTCTTGCTTGAGCAACATCAATTGGTTTTTCAAATTCAAGGTCGATAGCTTCAGAGTGACCAACGAAAACAGGAACTCTTACGGCAGTACAAGAAATTGGCAAGTCTTTTGAAAAGTGCATAATTTTTCTTGTTTCGTTTGTAACCTTCATTTCTTCTTTCGTGTAACCGTTTTCACAGAAATCATCAATTTGTGGAATACAGTTGAAAGCGATTTCTTGAGTGAATTTTACAGGTGTGAAAGGTTTATCTTCAAGTCTTGCCTTTGTGTTTTCTTTTAATTCGTTAATAGCTGCAAGTCCTGCACCGCTAACTGATTGGTAAGTAGAAACAATCATTCTTTTGATTGTAGCCAATTCGTGTAATGGTTTTAGTGCCAAAATTAATTGAGAAGTTGAGCAGTTTGGATTTGCAATAATTCCAGCGTGTTCTTTTAAGTCTGCATCATTTACGCCTGCAATAACTAGAGGCACTTTTTCTTCCATTCTGAAAGCGCTTGAGTTATCAATAATAAGTCCGCCACGTTTTACAATTTCAGGTGCGAATTTTTTACTTGTAGATGCACCGGCTGATGCTAAAACGATATCAACATCATCAAAAGTTTCAGGTTTTGCTTCTTCTACAATGTGTTCAACACCATCGAAGTTTAATCTTGAACCAGCGCTTTTTGCACTTGATAAAAGTTTAATACTTTCATAAGGAACATCTAACTGTTCTAAGATTTCTAAGATATGTCTGCCTACTACGCCTGTTGCTCCTAAAACGGCAAGTCTTGGTTTTCTCATTTTTAGTTTTTTCCTTTTATTCTTATAAAATGTTGTCTAATCCGTAAGTAAAGTTTTTGTGTTCATACGCATATTTTACAGCCATCATAACCCCTGGCATGTAACAAGTTCTGTTTGTTGAGTCGTGACGGATTGAAAGAATTTGTCCGTCAGAGCCAAACAAAACCTCTTGAGATGCCATATATCCAGGCATTCTAACAGAGTGAATATGAATATTATCGTATGAATTAGCACCTCTTGCGCCTTCAATAGTTTCAGTTTCTTCGCAGTTGCCTGTTGTGAAGGATTTGTTTGCTTCTGCCATAAGTTGAGCTGTTTTAACCGCTGTACCTGACGGTGCATCCTTCTTTTGGTTATGGTGAAGTTCAATAATTTCAGCATTATCAAAATATTTTGCTGCCATTTGAGCGAATTTCATCATTAAAACTGCACCCGTTGAGAAATTTGGAGCAATAAAGCAAGCAACTTTGTTCTTTTCAGAAAGTTGTTTTAATTCTTCAATTTGCTCGTCTTTCAAGCCTGTTGTACCGATTACGATGTTAATTCCGTTATTCAAGCAATATAGAGCATTTTCATAAATTGATTTTGGTTGAGTAAAATCTACCAAAATATCTATTTCTTTTGATTTGTGGGCTTCTTCAATAGAGTTGAATTCACCATTCACAATATCAATTTTTGCAACTAATTCAGTTTCGTTGTCCGCATTAACCGCTTTAACTACTTCTTGACCCATCTTTCCGTTTGCACCGCAAACTGCAACTTTAATCATAAAATCTACCTCTTTTCATTAATTTTACTTAAAATATGGCAAATTTTCAAATATATGTTAAGATTTTAATATGGAAGAAAAATTTATTACACACATCGGAACAGATGAATCAGGAAAAGGCGATTTCTTTGGACCTCTTGTAATTGCAGGGGTTATGGTTGATGAGAAAACTGCCAAATTATTTACAGATTTAAAAATTAGAGATTCTAAAACAATTACAGATAAAAGAATTTTAGAAATGGCTGAACAAATCAAAAAGCATGCCGTTTATTCTGTAATTGCAGTTGGAAATGCTAAATATAACGAGTTATACAAGAATTTTGCAAACCTAAACAAATTGTTAGCTTGGGGGCATGCAAAAGCTATTGAAAATATTTTAGAAAAAAATATGTGCGAATACGCACTTTCAGACAAATTCGGTGATGAAAGTTTAATTAAAAATGCACTTCAAAAACGCGGTCAAACAATCCGTCTAGAACAAATGGTTCGTGCAGAAAGCGACATTGCTGTTGCTGCTGCGAGTGTTCTTGCTCGTGCAACCTTCGTACAAAAAATGAAGCAAATGGAATTAACTTACGGTTGCGATTTTCCAAAAGGTTGCAACTCAATTGTAAAAGATGCTGCTGCAAAATTTATTGCAAAGCATGGAAAAGAAAAGTTAATTGAGGTCTGCAAGGCACACTTTAAAACTTACAAAGAAGTATTAATGTAAAACTGATAATGATTTTCATATTTCTTAATATCCCTATTGCCAATTGAAATTTTATGTGTTATAGTTGGCATGTTAATACGAAATATGAAAGGAAATTAAATATGAAATTTGTATGTTCAGTTTGCGGATATGTTTACGAAGGTAATGAAGCTCCAGAAAAATGCCCTCAATGTGGGGCTCCAGCTAGTAAATTTAATAAAGCAACAGAAGGCGAAAAAACTTATGTTACAGAACACGTAGTTGGCGTAGCTAAAGGTGTTGATGCAGAAGTTTTACAAGGTTTAAGAGATAACTTCAATGGTGAATGTACTGAAGTTGGTATGTATTTGGCAATGTCTAGAGTTGCTGAAAGAGAAGGCTACCCAGAAATAGCAGACGCTTTCAAAAGATACGCTTTTGAAGAAGCAGAACACGCTGCAAAATTCGCTGAATTATTAGGTGAAGTAATTTCAGACTCAACAAAGAAAAACTTGGAAATGAGAGCAGAAGCAGAATGTGGCGCTTGTGCTGGTAAAATGGAAATTGCAAAAAGAGCTAAAGAACTTAACTTAGATGCAATCCATGATACAGTTCACGAAATGGCAAAAGACGAAGCTCGCCACGGTAGAGGCTTTGACGGACTATTAAAAAGATATTTCGCATAACCCCAAATATATTAGCAATTAATTACTAAATACTGTAAAAGTCGGTCGGTTGATTTATCAACCGACCA
>CALAFU010000137.1 GCA_937891325.1 uncultured Candidatus Melainabacteria bacterium
CATAAAGTCGAAGTTTTTCAATCTAAAACGGCTGTCATATCTGCCTAAACCTGTTCTTGGGTCTAGGATATAGTTTAACAATAACCAGCCTTTTGGATTTTTAATTTCATCTGCAGTAACATTTCCAGAATCAGCTCTATCAACAGCATCAAGCATTTCGCTCCATTCTTTAGGGAATTTGTCTGCACCACCAAAATATTCATAAATAACTCTTGTTGCTGATTTTGCAACAGGGTTGATAATGTGGTTAGAACGGTGACCGTATGCTCTTACGTCTTCTGAGAAATGGTGGTCAAAAACAAAATGAGCATTTTCATTATATGGTAAGTTTGTGATGATATCATTATCAGTCACTTCAATTTTACCGTCTTGCATATCTTTTGGGTGACAGAATTTAATTTCATCAATCATACCAAATTTTTTCAACAATGTAGCTGACATAATACCGTCTAAATCTGCACGTGTTAACAATCTGTACTTTTTCATTCTTTTTTCCTTTACTCTAATTCTTACTTAACTAATTTTTGAACTTCTGTTGTAATATCAGTACCACCGTACAATACAACGCCTTTTGCAAGAACTAAATCATAACCAGATTTTTTAGCTTGTGCTTGAATTGTAGTTGAAATTGATTTGTCGATATCAGCCAATTTTTTTGCATAAACTTTATCGTTTTCAGTTTTCATCTTTACAACAGTGTTTTCTGCATTTTTCATTATTTCATTACGTTTTTTAGTATCTTTTTCTTTTAATGCTTGATTTTGTGCTGTTTCATAAACTTTTTTGATTTGTTCCATTTTTGAATGTTGTTCTTTTTTCAAAGTAGCAACTTGTTTTGATGATGAAACAACTTTTGCAACATCTACAACAGCAACTTTATAATTTGCTGGAACTCCTGACATAGCAAAGTTATTAGCACATAAGCCTAACATAAATGCTATTACAGTAAGTGGTACTATTTTCTTAAACATATCAACTCTCCTTTATTTTAAGATACAGTATAACTTATTTATAATTGTAATATAAACAAAATAATATTGTCTAATTTGTTAAATACACTTAACCTAAAAGACTAAAATACCAAGCCTGTCCAGTCAAATTCAAATGGTATAACTGTCTTACCCTTCTTGTCTATAAAACCCCATTTGTTATTTAACAAAACTGCAGCAATACCGTCTTTAAAACTACTTGTGGCAGAATATTTAACTGAAATAACAGGTTCTCCGTATTTATCCGCAAAACCACAAGTTGTAGGATTTACACAGATTTCAGCTAAACCTTCTGAAAAACCTGATGCTATACTGTAAGATTTGCCAAAGATATTTTCACCATTTTCATCAATATAATACCAACGAGTGTCTGAGCCTTGAACAGCACCAATACCTTCTGAAAAATCAACTGTCCAAATATACTTGAACGGCAAAACTTCTCTACCTTTTTTATCAATATATCCGCAACGAATTGCATTATTAATATTTGGCATAATCTTGCAAGCGCTAATTTTATCACTTGCTAAAACGCCCAATGCTTGATATTCCATAGGAATTACAAGTTTTCCTCGTTTGTTAATTGCCCCCCACATATCACCGCGTTGAACATTTGCAACACCATTTACAAAACTTGTAACTTTATCATATTCAAAAGGAATTACTTCCATATTTAATTTATTTACATAACCACATTGCCCAATATCCCTACATACAGGAGCTTTTCCTTGAGCAAAATTATCCGCAGAAATATAATCCATAGGAATAACAAGTTTACCTTTTTTATTGATAAAACCGCATTTATCATCTTTTCTCACAACCGCTAAACCGTTTACAAAAGAGTAAGCCTCATCATATTCAAATTTAATTTTTACATTTCCTTTTTTATCAATAAAACCACATTTGAAATCTTCACAAGCGACAGCCAAGCCCTCTTGAACTTTTCCTAAAATTTGATATTTATAAGGAACAACAACTTTTCCTTTTCTATCAATAAAGCCCCATTTGTTGTTTTTACAAACATTTAATAGCTTAACTTTATGAGAATTTGTATTTACAAAAAATAAAGTTAAAACTACGATTAAAAGTACGCAAATAGACGTTGCTACTGCAATTATAAGTTTTTTGTTTTGCATAAAAAATCCTTTTTATGTAGATTAGTTTTCTTTAACGACCTTAACAAGTCCTTTTGGTTTGTCGACATTACGACCCAATTTTTTAGCAATTTCTAACGCTAACATTTGAATTACAACTGCGTTAGAAAACATTCTCAAGGTTGGATCTTCATTATCAATTGTTATATTAAAGTTTGGTGTAATTCTTTCGTGAGAACGACCAATAATATATATTGGCGGATTATAATCTTTTTTAATTTTTTCCAAGTTCTTTGCTGAAGAATAAGAAACTCCTGATGCTGAAACATAAACTAATGGAATTTTATTGTTTAAAACAGCAACGTGACCATGCATGAATTCGCCTAAAATCATTGCAGTAACATTCAAGTAAGAAGTTTCTTGAATTTTTAACGCTGCTTCTTTTGCTAAAGCATAAGAAATTCCGTCAGCAGTAATAATGAAATTCTTTTCTTTTTTCAACATGCCTGCAAGTTGGTTAATCTTTTTGCTCATATCAAATGTTTGCAAAATTACATAAGGTAATGTTTTCAAACTTTGAATTTTGTCGTTTACATCAATGTTTCTAATTTGCGCATACTTTAGAGTCAACAAGTACAAGCAAAGCATTTGAGCTGTAAATGATTTTGTTGCGGCAATACTTTTTTCTTCACCAGCATAGCAATTAATTACATAATCAGCAAGTTTTGCCATTGAAGATTTTTCATTATTTGTAATAACTAAAATCCTCATACCCAATTGTTGAGCGCGTTTTGCTGCACGTAAAGTGTCACTTGTTTCGCCAGATTGAGTAATGAATATATATAGTGTACCTTCATCAGCCGGAGCTTTAGGTTTCAATAGATATTCACTAGAATAAATTGCACGGGCAGAAATATCTGCAACAGTTCCAAACAAATCTGCACCATATCTAGCACAATGGTAAGAAGAACCGCTTGCAACCAAAACTATTTTTGAAACATCTTGAGGAACGTCCATTTCAACTTTGTTTTCGACTGAAATATACTCCTCTATAATTTTTCCTAAAATTACAGGTTGTTCGTGTATTTCTAAATCCATGCAAGTTTTTTTGTTTGTAATGAAGTTTTCCATTGAAGCCTCTTTCTCAATTTAGCTATTAACCTAACAATTCTTTTAAGATTTGGTTAACGCTTTGAGGGTTAGCTCTACCTTTAGTTTCTTTCATTACTTGACCAACGAAGAAACCAAATAATTTGTCTTTACCGCCTCTATAAGCTTCAACTTGGCTTGGGTTAGCATCAATAATCTTTTGAGCAATTTCTTTAATAGCACCTGTATCAGAGATTTGGCTTAAACCTTTCTTTTCTACAATTGCTGATGCTTTTTCACCTGTTTCCATCATTTCAACAATAATTTGTTTACCAATGTTGTTTGAAATTGTAGCTTTTTCAATTAAGCCAATTAATTCAACTAAGTTTTCTGGAGTTAATTTTGTTTCGTTGATAGAAAGTTTTTGTTCTTTCAAATATGCTGCAACTTCACCCATTAAGAAGTTTACGGCAATTTTTGGATTTCCACCAGCTTTTAGAACTTCGTCAAAGAACATTGCAAGTTCATATTGAGCTACGATTACACTTGCATCGTATTCACTTAAACCTAAATCCATATAACGTTGACGTTTTTGTTCTGGTAATTCAGGCATTGTAGCTTTAACTCTATCAATCCATTCTTGAGAAATTTCTAATGGCATTAAGTCTGGTTCAGGGAAGTATCTGTAATCGTGAGCATCTTCTTTACCACGCATTGAACGAGTTACACCTGCGTTGTCGTCCCACAATCTAGTTTCTTGAACAACTTCTTCACCATCTTCAACAAGTTCAATTTGTCTATCAATTTCATATTCTAAAGCTCTTTCTAGTGCTTTGAATGAGTTTACGTTTTTAATTTCTGCACGAGTACCGAATTTGTTTGAACCTTTTGGCATAATTGAAATGTTAGCATCACATCTCATTGAACCTTCTTCTAAGTTACCGTCACAAACACCTACATAACGTACAATGTTTCTTAATTCTTCCATGTATTCACGAGCTTCTTGAGGTGAGCGCATATCAGGTTCTGATACAATTTCTAGTAATGGTGTGCCAGCTCTATTCAAGTCAACTAAAGAATATGAAGAACCTGCTAAACCGTCAGCACCAGCGTGAACTAATTTTCCGGCATCTTCTTCTAAGTGAGCTCTTGTGATACCAATCTTTTTACCATTTACCATTAAGTAGCCTTTTCCACAAATTGGTTCATCATATTGAGAAATTTGGTAACCTTTTGGTAGGTCAGGATAGAAATATTGTTTTCTATCGAATTTACATTTATGAGCGATTTCACAGTTTAAAGCTAAACCTGTTAAAATACCCATATCAACAACAGCTCTGTTTAACACAGGTAAAACCCCTGGCATACCTAATGTAATAGGGCTGATTTGTGTATTTTGTTCATTTCCGAATTCACAACCGTCTGGTGCAAAAATTTTTGTATTAGTTTTTAATTGAGCGTGTACTTCTAAGCCAATTACGACTTCATATTTTTCTCTTAAATCTTCCATTTTTATCTCCTGAAATTTTTTCTTTTATTTTACCACAAATATTCAAATTATTGTTTTTCATAAACAAAAATTGAATATCCTGCATCTTGAACTTGAACAGAACCCAAAGGTTTCAATGATTGTTGTGCAATATCTAAGCTATCTTTAGTCACTTTTGACATCATCATAACAAACAAATTCATATTTTGATAGTTGTTTACATCATTAAGTATTTGCCAATTTTTGATTAATGGCATAGTGAAACCGTCTCGATAAGAAATTAAAATTAATCTATCACCTTTATTCATTTTATCAATGTAATTTGTCTTTAAATTGTTATAATATGGACTCATTACAATATTTTTAGTAATATAGTCATACATAAAGGCTCTGACATTTTTCTTATCTATATTTTTTGTACCAAAGTAAAATTCTAAAGAATCTTCGCCTTTTAACAAAAGCATATCATCAGCCTCAAAAGGTATATAAACGCCATGTGGTACATATCTCATAATTTTTGATAAGGTATTAAAACATAATCTGTATCTTTTATTTGAACCTGTTCATCTAATAATTTTGTCAAAGAGCCTAATTCTACTCTTGGGTTTGTAAAAATGTTTGTTGGAACAACGTAAAAATAAATGTAATTTATCAAAATCCACACTGAAAATAGCACAATATGCAATCTTTTCCAATTTATCAAACTCAAACCGTAACAAGCTGAACACATTATTACTGAATAAATTATTGTAGAATATCTTGTTAGGAATGCCATTTTTCCGATTGATGCAAGTAGTAATGATACTATTAAAAACATCAATGACGGGATTAAAAAGAAATATAATAATTTATTTTTTGAAAACAAACTTCTTATAAATCCGACAAGCCCAATAAAAATAGGGATTGCAACAAGTACAAAATAACTTGGCATTTTCATATTGTCAAAGATATTTCCGTAAACATTGATTTCTCTTGTCATTAATTGATAATTTTCACTTGAAAAATAAGTTTCCAACATATCAAAAAGAACTTTCCAATCAAAAAAATAAATATCTCGAGTAAATGAGCAGATTTCACTATTAAAAACAAGCGTATTATAAATCATTATTGCAATTACAGGAATTGAAACAAGCAACAAAATAGAAAAATATTTTGCCATTTCAAGCATTTTATCTCTACATTTCAAGGCTAAATAAATAATAGCAAAAAGCGCATACATAAGTGTTAGCATGCCTGTTGCACTAAAGGTATAAATTAAAAGTGCATGTGATATAATAAATGCCCAAATGTATTTTTTATCAAAGGTTTCAAGCATTTTGGCAAAACAAAAAGCGCTCAAAAGTGATAAAACAAAAACTAAACCATAAAATCTAACTTCAACCGAATAATAAATTCCCCACGCGTT
>CALAFU010000138.1 GCA_937891325.1 uncultured Candidatus Melainabacteria bacterium
CTATTGCCCATTTGAAAAATGTAAATATTTCATCATCTGTAGCCAATAATGATTGCCAGTTGACATTTGCAATATAGTAATTGACATCAATTAAGAATCCGATATCGTTAAAGTATTTTAATAAATCATCATTTTCAGTAAAACCTTTAATGGAGTCTTTTGTTAATGTAATTGAAATTTTATCAGCTAAACCAATCTTTTTAAAATGTGTTGCTGTTTTGACCATTAAGTCCTTTTGTTTGTATGTTGAAAATCTATTAACAGGGTCATAGCTAAAGTTAATAATCCCTCCTGAATATCTGACAATACCCTCTACACGTTTATAGTTTGTAAAGACACCGTTTGATAACCATGAAAAAATAACTTTTATGTTTTGGAATTTCCTATCAAACAAATCTTTTATATTATTTACAAACTTGTAATATGATTTGAAAACTTCGTCAGGTAGTGCGTCATAAAATATTTCACCACCCCACATCATTATATAAAGTGTCTTTAATGAATGTTTATATTTTTCATAATCAATCGAAAATTTTTCATCAATTATCTTGTAAATATTCTCAATGTAATCAGTATCAATTGTTTTGTTTTTATGATCTTCAAAACAAAATTTACACTTCAAATTGCAAGGTTCAAATAACATGCAAGCAATTTCATAGTAATCGCTAATTTTATAAAACTCTAAAGGATTCATTTCTTAAACCTTTAATTTGTTGTAAAGCTTTATTGGAAATGTGCAATGTTTTTGTAGAATACATGGCTTACATATTTTATTTAATTCACAACTTAAACATTTATCAACAACATGAACAGTTTTAAATTGTGGGCAACCATTATGCAAAATACCGTTTGGTTCAAGCGTTTTAACTTTTGAACAATCCAAAATACATTTATTTAGTTTTTCTTCAATAGCATTATTCATTTTAAAATGCCATTTATCATGAATGTTGCACAACCAATTGTCAACTTGTTCATAATGTTTTTCGTTCATTCTATCATCAACAACTTGTTCAAAAATGATATTTTTTACAGTACATAATCTTTCTAAATGTTCTAAAACTTCAAACATTTTTTCTGTACCGTTTTTAGTTATCAAATCGTTTGTCATTGTTATTAAAACGTCACATTGTACCTTTTTAATATTGTCAAACCATTTATTCAATTGATCGTTTGTGAACCTTTTTAGATTCCAAGAAGTAGCAATGTTAATGTTGTAGTATTCAATTAAATTTAGTGATTCTTTTGATAACAATAAAAGGTTCGTTGATATTGAGTTAATCTTTTTAGTTTCGAGAATATGTTTAAATCTTTCAAAATGCAACAAAGGTTCTCCACCAAATAAAATATACTTTTTGGCGTTTGTTTTAACTAATGTTTCTATAAATGTTTCTTCGTTGTATTCTATATTATAATTGTGTAATGTACAATGCGGACATGCAAGATTACATTGATAGTTTGGAATTACATATAGCGACGTTAATAGATTTTCCATTTAGCATCCAATATCTTTTGTTTCCGTTTTTTCATTTCAAAACAAAAAGTCTGTTTATCGATAATTGCTTGTCTTGTTGATTTACAAGAATTGCACAATCTGCACAATTCACAATATAAACAATCGTTAGAAATCAATTGTTCAGGTTTCATACTCTCTTCTTTAGGTGTAACTTTACCTTTATCTAAAAGAATACGCGAACCACGTACAGCGCAATCTTCACAATTATTATAATGTATATTATTGTTGTCATCAAGCCAAAAAGAGCGAATAGTACTTGAACACATTAAGTTTGTATTAAAATTGCAGCCACCATTGTGAAATTGAATTTGGTTATCCCAATATTCTTCAAGATTATTTTCTTTTATTTGTAACCAAATATCAATCATTTTATATAAAGGATAATATTCTTTTGATAGCCCGATTGGTAAGACGCCATTAATTTTGCATTTAGTATTCAATTCTTTTGCAAGATACAAATGATCTAATGCTTTATCCTCATTTGATTTAGAAATGACTGAAATAAATGAAGGTGTGTAACCAATATCTTCTTTAAATCTTTTCATAACTTTTTTAAATAAATCTTCACTATAAACCTGTTCAGAACTCCACATACGTTCATTTCCATATTGAAAAGATGTGCAAATTCCGACACGTTCATTTCTAAACAAACTAATCCATCTTTTGGGTTGAATGTAATAATCTTTTAGGTTTGTCGTTAAAGAAATAGAAAATGTGCCCAAAGACAAAATTTCACGATAATATTCAGGGCCAACTAATAAAGGGTCCCCTCCTGTAAAAATCAAACTGTTTGGTTTGATAATTTTAATAATTTTTATTAATTCATTCGGCACTTTTGTTTGGTGCTTAATACTTAATAAATTAGCACTACAAAATTTGCAATTAAAATTACAACGACCTGTCGGTTTGATTATCAGTTCCAATTAGAAATTCCTTTTTAAAATAGCTTACAGTCTTTTCGACAGATTTATATGATAACGGGTCTTTAATTCGTGTTAATATATTATCATAAATTTCTTGAGAGTCAATATACGTTTTGAAAAATTTATCATCGGGTAATAGATCTTTAACAGATAGACACTCATAAAAATCTTCATGAAAGAAGTGCTCAAGACATTTTGCATAAACGATAGCAACAAAGTATGATTTTGCAGGGTAAACTAATTCAGATTGTTCATAAAAGAAATCAACGACTTGAGATGCAATATCTTTATCGTTTATAGTAAACGGAAGATTTAAATCATCCCAGTCGTTGATTAAATATGAAAGTTTTCTTTTATCTAATAGATATTGTTTCATTAGAATTTCAGCTTAACTGAACACAAAACTAATTTCTCATCTTCATCTAATTTATCTTCTAAAGCAACCCCAATAACTTTATCTTCACTTTCAGCAACTTTAGCAACACCTGGAATATCAGACAAAGTTATTTTATCAAATTTATGAACAGAACCAATCAAACGAACAGGTACTTTACCAATTAAGGCAATTGGTTGTGCACCATCATCCTTAACGTTATTAATTAATAATCCTGGCTCAGAAGACACAACGCCATTAACTTCACTGATAGCTAATGTCATTTCCTTTTCACCGCCAAACTGAACTAATGTACCAGCTTTATAATTAAAATCTGTTAGATACATTTCGGCAAGGTCTCCCCAATTCGCATACATTGCGGTGCCATTAATTGTTTGTGAGAATGTTTTAGTTCCGTTAATTGTTTCATCACCTGTTTTATGAACAATACTGGTTGCTGAATTGCACCATGCTGTTGTAGCGGGTTGTTGATCATTTGCAGAAGCACTCAATGTAGCTGTATAATTTATTTTCCCACTAAAGCTTTTTGTTCCTAAAATAGTTTGGTCACCAGATGTACGCATAATTGAAGAAACATCTACAGTACCGGCAAACTCATCAATTGTGTTTGATACGTAGTTTGTTGTAGCAACAGTTTGTTGTTCAATTCCTTTATCATCAATTAAGTGTGTTGTCATAATCTAACTCGCTATAAAACTAATCAGTGGTAAATTAAAGAACGTACGAAACTGTGCACTGAAAAGATTTTGAAATTGACATTTTGTGTAGAGTTTGATATAGTAACTATAATTGATTTTAAAATTTAAGGAGTCGAAGAAAGTTTCAAGATTTGTGTTCAATTGGGCCTAAAAAGCGCCTGACATATCAAGCAACTTTTCATGATTATAGAAAATATAATGACGTTGAATATGTTTTGCTGAAAGGTGTAATGCTTAATGGCATCAAACTCCTTGATAAGCTGAAATTTGAACGAAAATATGTTGGTAGAAGTGTTGTTTTTGAAAAAGGTGATATAGTTTCTTTTGAAGCGAATGTGCAGCAATGCATCAAACCTATTAAATATTTATCTATGACAAAACCTGTTTATACAAGTTACTATTATGAATTAATTAAAATTGGCAATGTAAAGTGTGCTAATCGTGTTGAAGAAAGTGAAACGCCAGATATTCTTAAAGATAAAGACGTGAAGATTTTTATTGTTTATAATTCTTTTAAAAAAGAATATGTTGTTGAGCATAAAGGAAAGAAAAGCAAATTTCCATTTTCAATGACTTTTGATGAAATCAATAATTGTTTAGGTGCTTGAATGCAAGGCCAAATTTTTGAATTAGGTAATCGACACGATCATAAAATATTTGAAGTGAATGAAAATGTGTTTCTTCAAAAATATAAAAATTATCCGATTGTTTTATTGTCGGCTGTTGAACTTTATAAAGTGTTGCCTTCATTAATTAATAGAAAATCTTTACAAGATTTGGAAAACTATGACATTTATGAATTCTTAAGATCTTTAGAAAGTTTTTTGCAGACTTCAAGTTGGCATGGTAATTGTTTGTTGGTTGAAGCTGAAAATGCAAAAGGACAATTTTTTGCTATAGAAATTTTGGATAGAAATTTATTGGTTTTAAAAAGAAATCTGCAATTCACGTTCGCAAAAAATGATTGCATTGCTGATTCAAATTTAATTCCGTCTAGACCAATTGTGAAAAAACAGAAATTAATGTGTGAACATTTTGCAGATTGCTTCAGTTTGGTTGAGAGTCTTTATCGAACTGAAGGTGCCAATGTTTTAAACATGATCTGAACCCATTGATTTGTACGACAATCTTTAAAATAGTTCTTTTTATATATGGACTTTTAAAGGAAATCGTCAAATGCCAATTAGTTCGCATAAACTTGAGATTGAACAAGTTAAAGATTTACAAACGGATTTAGATGATACAGTTACAATTAACGATGCACAAACAATCAGATCTTTAAAAACTTTTGATATGTCAACTGATACTGTACGCACTGATGTTATCATGTCTTCTCAAGATTCTGATACTAATACTTGGGCTGGCGCTCTAATTTTTCGAAAAGGTGATTTGGATACAGGTTATTGTGAATCTTTCCTAAATAAATCAGCAGAAACTAAAGATGCTTGCATGCAGTTAACGGCACATCAAAATGTTGATGGTACTGACTATTATGCTAATTTACGTGTAGGTGTTCGTGGAAATAATGGCACATCATATGCATTAGCTCCAACACCTCCTGTTGATGGAAGTAATGATGATCAAATTTTAACTAATAAATGGTTTAATTCCAAAATGCAAGTCGTCTCAACTTTACCAGCTAATCCAGATTCAAATGTGTTTTATTTTATTCCTGAATAAACAAAAAGGCCGATTTTAAATTCGGCCTTTTCTTTAAGTTATATTTTTCAAATCTTTAGCAGCACCAACTGTTACATATGCAAATGCACAATGTTTAGCACAATAGGGTTTTCCATTTACTGTTTTTTCACCACAAAAATGAAATTCAGGTGATTTAGGATCTCCGATTGGCCACCGACATTCATCATGTTTTAGTTCATACAGTGTTTTACCGTATTCACTATGACAACGATCATCATGTTTTACAGAATCATCATAAAGGTTGTGCAAATCAACTTCTTCGTTAACTTCGTCATGTCCACCTATACTTGTTTCTTTAATTTCAATACATGGTGACTTATTAACTTTATTGTGTTGACAACTACATGTGTGTTTGTGTTCAATAGTATGTTCACAATGACATTCATGCTTTTTACATAAATTTACAGGTTTGTTTCTTGTAGGTAACTGAAGACGGTGCACTTTGCCTATAATAGTACCTTTTGTTGTATGCATCATGTCAGCAATCTTCTGCGTTGTATATCCTTCAGCCCACAACTCTTTTAATTTATCAACAATATCTTCAGTCCATTCCATTGTTTATCAACTACCTTTCTTTAAACTATAAAATGAACTTAACATATCTTTTAGAATTTGTCAAGAGTCTTTTTGTTTATTCGTGTTTTAAGCAGAATAAATAAATCTAAAATATTGTGTATCACCATCAGCAGAATAAAAAATAGAAATAGTATCACCTTTCTTACATGGCACAACACAACCTAAAGATCTTCCAACAGTTGCTTCAGTGTTTGAATAACCAACAAGTCTATTTGCTAAATTTGTTAAACGAATTTCTTGATTAGGCGCTGTTGAAGATTTTT
>CALAFU010000139.1 GCA_937891325.1 uncultured Candidatus Melainabacteria bacterium
CGAAATGGCAGATCCTACTACTGCCATTGATAGAGCTAGAGAAACTTACAAACAACTTGGTCGTTCTGAAAAATGGATTCAACAAAGAATGATGGGACAAGAAACTCGAAACAAGTTGACTGATTATTGGAAAGAACACGAAGTTACAAAGAGTGAAGAATACGCTATTTTAACAAATATCATTCACAAAGAGTGGTCTGATTTAAGCGTAAAAGAACATAAAGATTTAAAGGGGTTAAAATCTCAAAATCTTAGAGACCATATGAACGAAGCCGAATTAATTTTTACCGCACTAGCTGAACTTTCAACTCGTCAAATTGCAGAAGCTGAAAATGCAACAGGAATGGACGAAAATAAAAAAGCTGCAAAACAAGGTGGAAGCGTTGCAAAAAGGGCAAGAAAAGATTTCGAAAAAACGACAGGTAAAAAAGTTGTAACCAATGAAAATTATTTACCACCTAACAAACAAAAACAACTAAAAGATAAAAACAATAAGGAAGTTTAAATGGAAAAGTTTTTAGCATATAATGACCCGACTTGGCAATGTGATTTTGATTAATAAAACCATTTTACTTTATGCTCCCTATGTAATAAAAAGAGATGCTGAAACAAGTTCAGCATGACATTATGATTGCACTTCAAACTTTATGTCACTCTGAATTTATTTCAGAGTCTAAAAATAAGGTTAAAATTCAGTATTTATATCACCCTATAATCTATTTGCATGAAGTGTTGGTTGTATAGTTTAAGACTTTACCATTTGGACATTTACCGTTTTCATCAGTCTTTAAATAATCCAAGTTCTCATTTCTTATTACCCAATCAGCACAATACACAGCGTCATTTAGGCAAGAATCCAATAATTCTTTATCTTCTTCATTATTAGCTGTTAATCTTGTTACAACTTCATCTTTAAAATTATTACCATCATTATCATAGAACAAAACAAAAGTATTTTTACCTAAAATAGGAGCTTTTGTAGGTCCATCAAGATTTACAATAAAATATATGGCATAATATCCAGTCATAGCGACCGAAGTCCCATCAGCAAGTATAAATTTGTAACTCTTATTGGTTAAATCATTATTCTCACTTACTCCACCCTCTTCACCTCTATAATTATATATGTCCTTTCCATTAGAAAAACAACCTTGGTTTGTCGAAGCACCACAATTTTTGGAAATCTTCATAAATTCGGTTAATCTATCCCCCAAAACTGTAAAATCTGAGGAGTTAATAAAATCGTCAATAGGACCATAAACCGCAGCTGAACGACCTACTGCGTCATTTAGATTTTGATAAATCTTTTTTAGTTTAGCAACTTTTTCTTTATCTGCAGTTGAAGAATTAAGGTTTGGAATAGTCAAGGCTGCAACTACGCCAATTATACCCATTACTATAAGGGTTTCTGCAAGGGTAAATGCTAATACTCTCTTAGCTGTTTTAAAGAGATTGGTAATATTTTTCTTAGACTCCGAAACAAGTTCAGAGTGACAAGATTGTTCTAGTTCGTTTAGATTTTTGCCCAAAACGCCAGAAGTGGCGTTGCTCCTAGTTTTTTCCCCCCCCCCGCAAAGCTGAGGCTGTCTATTCTCAACATTTCCAGCCATACATTATCTCCTTTAGTATCTTATTAAAAGTCGCTACAATATTTATATTGTAACATTATTTTAGATTTCCGCAAGTCTTTGCATTAGTAACAATTTTTATTTTTTACAAATGAAATTAAAACATAACTGCCTTATGTCACTCTGAACTTGTTAAGAGTCTATCTTATGCTACAATACAGTTATGAACAGATGTAAATGGTGCAATCTAAAAAATCCAAAATACATTGAATACCACGACAAAGAATGGGGTGTTCAAAATTTTGACGAGCATTATTTGTACGAAATGTTTATACTTGAATCATTTCAAGCGGGTTTGTCTTGGGAATGTATTCTGAACAAAAGAGAAGAATTTCAAAAGGCCTATGATAATTTTGACCTTGAAAAAGTTTGCAACTACGGAGATAAAAAAGTAGCAGAATTACTTGAAAACAAGGGTATTATTCGCAACAAATTAAAAATAAATGCGAGCATAAATAATTCTAAAATTTTCAAACAAATTCAACAAGAATTTGGCTCTTTTTACGAATACCTAAAAACCTTTACAGGTGGTAAAATATTTTATGAAATAGACAAAACACATTCCGAATTATCTGATAAAATTTCAAAAGATTTGCAAAAAAGAGGAATGAAATTTGTCGGCACAACCATTATATATTCTTATTTACAGGCAATCGGCATAATTAATTCACACGACAAAAATTGCTTTTTATACAAAGAGGAAAAATAATGAAGCACATTGACGAAAAAACAAACGCAATCAGACTTTTAGAACAAAAGAAATTAAAATTTACCACTCACAACTACGTGAACTCAGGCGCTATCAGCGGGGTTGACGTTGCACAAGCCTTAAACGAAAACCCTGACATTGTTTTCAAAACACTTGTAACTGTCGGCAAATCTAATCAAAATTATGTATTTTTAGTGCCTGTTGCAAAAGAATTGGACTTAAAAAAGGCTGCAAATGCGGTTGGCGAAAAGAACATCAGCATGTTAAAATCAAAAGATTTGTTGCCACTTACAGGTTATATTCATGGCGGATGTTCTCCAATAGGAATGAAAAAACCGTTTAAAACCGTAATAGATTCAAGCGCACAAAATTATGAAACAATCATTTTCAGCGGTGGAAAAATAGGTTATCAAATAGAAATTAGTCTTGAAGAACTAAAAAAAGCACTAAATTTTAAATTGGAAAATATCGTAGTCGAATAATAAACGGCTTTGCATTTTGTTATAGGCTTGAAAAGAGCAAAAAATATGTTATAATAAAAATATAAACAGGTGGCATTTAGTCATGTCAGAATGACTAAAGTTTTAACTCCACAGTTTTATTGAAATAAAACTAGCGTTATGACCGCAATTATA
>CALAFU010000140.1 GCA_937891325.1 uncultured Candidatus Melainabacteria bacterium
TTCTCCTATTACTAATTATACTTTTTTTATTAGTAATTTTGTCACCGAATTACTTAACATATACAACCCTGAATTTATTTCAGGGTCTCAAAAACTTGCGATTCTGTCACGCGGGGGACAGGCTCACAAAACTCATCATTCGTTTGTTCGCTTTGTCAAACAAATTCGGAATGGCATTATTATTGTAAGTTTAACTTTTCTGTTTTTATTTAATCTTCAACAAATTTTTCAATGCATTGGAACGTTTAAATTCCATAACAAAACAACCTTTGTTGTTTGTTTCATCAATTCCAAAATCGTTGTCGTTTATGATGTAAACCTTTTTGCCTACGTTTGCGAGTCCTTCAATTTTGATATTTTCGTGAATATTTTCAAATTCTTGTAAGTCTTTGATTATTGCTGTTTTTTCAAATTTATTTCCGCGAACAACAAGTTTGTTTAAGTAATGTTTTCCGTTAATTCTTTCCGCAGAATAGATTTCATGCCCGTCAGTTGTGTATGTTGTGGCACTCATAATGCTTTTATCTCGGAAGTTATATTTTAGAACTTTTTCGCATTTTTGAGTATCAATGTCGAATTTTATAACACTAATGACAGTTTCTTCACCTTTTAAACCTGATTGAGTGAATACGTAAATGTATTTGTCTCCGTCATAAAACATTGATTCAAAGCCTAAATTTGTACGAACCTTGTTGAATTCCTCTAGTAAATTGTAAGTAACTTTTGGATTTTTTACAGGAGAATTTATTGGTGCAAAACGAGCCAAAAACTTCAAATTGCTATCTAATTTTATGATTGAAGGATAATATTCTTCACCAATCCAATAATTTCCATTTTTATCTATGATAAAACTTTCAGTATCTGCGCCGTTTATGTCGTATGGAAGTTGTTTTTCTTGTTCATTTAAAGGTGTGCTATCACGTCCAACCCCAACAGGCATGCCTGAAAGCTCTGGAATTTGTTTTACTTCAACAATTTTTGCCTCATCGTTTTCAAGTTTGAATTTAACTATGTATGGGTGATAATCAGCGCAACTGAAAACTCTGTATGCAACATCGTTTTTAACGAATTCTCTAGAGTTTGGACCTCTGTCCGTAATTGCGTAAAAATATCCGTCTTTGTAGAATAAATCAGAAAAACCGCCTAATTTTATATCACCGCAAACAGTTGGCAAATCCTTGAATTTGTATGTTTTAACGTGGTTCAATTTTGTTGATTTTGACAAAATTATTGCAGAAATTCCTAATATAAAAATTAAAGAAATAAATATAAAAACAAATTTTTTCATAGTAATAATCCTCTTTTTCAACTAATTTTAGCATAAAATATTGACTTTTTAAGGAGAAATCATTAATAATTGGGTACTATGAAAAAATATCTACTTACCGCAATACTATTAATATTTATGCTAATTCCAGCAAACGCAGAAGTTTTGCAAGGTGGAGTTGCTTATGACGAAAATTCAGCCCGTAATGAGGTTATGGACGGAATATCTTATACAATCGACTCCTCTTATATCAACGGCCATGCCTATGACGGCGAACACGATCAAAACGTAGGCTTTATGCTAAACGGTATGACCGAATTAAAAGACAGAACCTTAGCATATTTTTCTGATAACACTTATGCTGTTTTAAAAAAAGCAGATCCTCGTATTGTTCGTTATTATGATGCAAACGGAATTTTGACTTATGTTGAAAAAAAATCTGGAACATCTTACCCATACAAAACTTACAAATATAACACCTCTGGCAAGCTCGTGAACATGACTTTAAGAGTTTCAAAGGCAGAAACCTTCATTTATGATAAAAACGGCAAATTAATTGCACATTGGCTTTATGATAAAGCCTACGATTCAGAGGGTAATGTCGTAATGAAAAGAAAATATGTCGAATAAATTAAAGGAGATATTTAAAATATCTCCTTTTTTAGTTATATAAAATATTTAACCAATGATGCTAAAGAGGCAATTTGCTCTAGGTTAAATGTATTTGAGGAACTGTTGTTCGCAACGCTATTGTTATACGCTAAACTTGTATTACCAAGTCCAATAGAAGAATTTAAAGCATAATTGTTATATTGATTTTGTAATGTATTCAAAAGATTGATGTAATTGTATCGGTTTGCAAGTTCGTTGTTCACAAGTTCATTTTGACGAGAAAGTAAACTGTCCGCCAAATCTGCAACTGCATTACTTCTGTTGATTTCTATATTGTTTAAATTATTCATAAACATTGAATTATCAAGGTTGCCAAAACGAGATGCAATGTCGTTTTTAAGGTTATTAATCATTGGTGTATAAATTTGATTAATGTAATTTTGCCCCTGTCTTTGATAAGCGCTCAATTGGTTGTTTATTGATTTTGTTACTTCTGGCGAAAAAGTGTTAACGTTTTGAACCAATTGCGGAAGTGACTTTTGAACATAATCATAAAGCTCTTTTTCGTAATCGTTCATATTGTAATTACCATAAACAGTATCACCGCATTTTACGGTAGAGGCTTTGTTTTGACCATTAATGCTAACTGAACCGTTAGAATATGACGGTTTGTAAGAGGTTGTCTTGCTCATAAAATTTCCTTTCAATTTTAATTGCAAGGACAAAATTTATATATAAAAGGGGCGTTAATGCTACTATTATACCATTTTTTATGTGTTTTGTAAAATTTATTTATGTCATCCCACTCTGCCGACAAAATGATTGATAATCATTTTGGAGAGGAAAATGAAACGCATTGCGGGATCTTTTCAATAGACTATAAGGAGTTAAGACTATAAGACGATAAGTCATTTATAATTAAAATGACTTTTTAATTATAGTTCGACTTAGCGACTTAACCCTTATTGACTTATAGTCTTTGCAGTAACGTAGGTTGGGGTTTCTACCCCAACATAATGTCAAGTCAAAGTATTAATCACTAGCTAAAGTATGAAAAATCTTTTTGGGTATGGTTGCTAATAATTGTTTTTAT
>CALAFU010000141.1 GCA_937891325.1 uncultured Candidatus Melainabacteria bacterium
CGTAGTTATCACCCCTAGATGCTTTATCTAGCAATTCAACAGGTGAAAATTCGCTAATAGCCAATCTGCAACAAGCTCCACACATTTTGCAGTCAAAGTTCTTTTTGCGCTCTAAAATTAAATTTCTTTGAAACTGAATATGTTTTTCCACCTCAACTTCCAAATAATTTTTAACTTCTTCCGGTTTTAATGTGTTAATTTCGCCTTGCATTGCGTTCAATACAGACACAAAAATTTCTCTGTATTTTTTTACCAACTGTTCGTAATGTTCTTTCAAGTTTTCCATAGTCTCATAGTAACACAAATTAGCGAACTTACCAATGTAAATTTTAGCATTTCTAAATAATACTTACCTTTAATGAAAGGAGAAATTATGACTGAAAAATTACAACTTTATAGATGTAACATCTGCAACAACTTGGTTGAAGTCCTTATTGAAGGTAAAGGGGAACTCGTTTGTTGCGGTCAACCTATGGAATTAATTACCGAACATGAAAGCGACGTAAAAGAGCTTAACGACAAGCATGTTCCTGTTATTGAAAAAACAATAGAAGGGGTTAACGTCAGAGTTGGTGCTGTTAAACACCCTATGACTGACGAACACCATATAATCTTTATTCAAGCAATTTCTAAGGATAAAAAATACATTAAAACAAAATATCTAGAGGCTAACAAAGACGAGGCTGAACTTAATTTAAAATGCAATTGCTCTGACATTTGGGCAAGAGCTTTATGCAACATTCACGGATTATTTAAAGGAGAATACAATGCTTAGTGAAAAACTTAACAAGGAACTTAACGCACAAATTAACAGGGAATTTTATTCAGGCTATTTATATCTTTCTATGGCAAATTATTTCCATGAAAGTAATCTGCACGGCTTTGAGCATTGGTGTAAAAAACAGGCTCACGAAGAAGTTGAACACGGTATGGCGATTTTAGAATTTATGAACAGATTAAACTCTAAAATTCAGCTTCTTGAAATTAACGAACCTGAAACTAATTTCACGTCACCAATCGACACGATTAAAGATATGCTTAACCACGAAAAATACATTACAGGCGCACTTCACACAATTGCAGTTATCGCAAAAGACGAAAATGCCTTCACAACTTGTCACTTCCTAGAAAAAATGTTAGAAGAACAAATTGAAGAAGAAGAAACAGCCTACGACATTTACGAAAAATTGAGAATGTTCAACGAATGTAAAAGCGCTTTATTTAGCTTGGATAAAGAACTCAACACAAGGGTTTAATTCTTTATCTCAAATAAAAAAGGCTCTATTTCTAGAGCCTTTTTGTTATGTTTTTATATTGGATTATTTTTTAAAGATACCTTTGCCTAATAAGAATGCACCTACTGCTACTACACCACCTAATAAGCCACCAACAATATTACCTGCAATTTTAGCACCTTTTGATTTTTTAGTTTGAGTTGTGCCTTCAATGTTTGCAATGTTTTCGTCAGCTGTTGTGTTGCTACCAAAGCCGAATGATAATACTTGTTTCAAACCTGACATAAATGAGCTTGATGAGTTGCTTCTAATGTCATCAGTGATGTATGAACCTGTTTGTTGAGCGTATAATCTTTCTGCATAAGCCTTGATTTGAGCTTGTCTATCTTCTGCGCTTGTACCAGCTGGGATTTGTGAACCATAAGCTGTTTCAACTGCAGCTAATAACTTGTTATATTCAGCTTTTACGTTGTCTTGATTGTCTGCTTTAATTTGGCTGTTCAAAATTTGTACTTGTCTTTGAATGTTTTGATTTTGAGAAGCCATTTTAAATTGAGCATTGTTTTGGTTTTGATACATTTGAACTTGTCTATTGATACCAAAATTATCCCATTGTTGCATATTTTGCATATATGCTTGTTGATATTGTGGGTTTAACATTCCGCCGAAAGTACCAAGACCAGTGTAACCCATTCCCATTCCAGCATAACCGGTAAGTGAAGGAAGAGTTCCTGCTACTGATGGCATACCCATTGCTGTATTTGCACTCAACACAGGAGCATTCATTAAATTGTCTAGATCCAAATTAGACATTCCTGTCGGATACATTGTGTTGAAATTAACTGTCATTTTTAAAACCTCGAATAACTTTTTTGTGAAACCAATTAACCAAATTGTTCTTACATTCATGTAAAGTATTTTGAAATTCAATAATTGCCATGTTTTCGACGATTTATTAAGTTTTGTAAAACAAAGGCACAAAAAATAGGGCTTTTTTAAAACCCTATTTTTAAGTTATATCTATAAATTAGACTTTATTATTTTTTAAAGATACCTTTGCCTAATAAGAATGCACCTACTGCAACTGCACCACCTAATAAAGCACCAACTACGTTACCTGCGATTTTAGCACCTTTTGATTTCTTAGTTTGAGTTGTGCCTTCTATGTTTGCAATGTTTTCGTCAGCTGTTGTGTTGCTACCAAAGCCGAATGATAATA
>CALAFU010000142.1 GCA_937891325.1 uncultured Candidatus Melainabacteria bacterium
AGTTTTATCGTTTCTTGATGAACGGAATTTGTTTTCACCTAAAACTTCAAAGGATTGAGATTGGTTCATCAAAACTTTGCCGTCAGCAGTTGTAATTTTGTAATCTACAATTCTGTTACCTTTTGGATCATCTTCGTAGCGGTATTGAGTTCTTGTCATATCAGGCGAACGCATATCCTTTTCTACAATTGTGTGACCATTTTTATCAATGTAGGCTTTAGAAATTTGTCTTGATTTTCCGTTTGGAAACTCGTATTTAATGTTAAACATACCTTCAACGTCAGATTTTTCATAAGTTTCTTTTCTGATTAATCTGTTTTGAGTATCGCGTTTAATTTTTACAGCTTTACTCATTATTGGATAACCTTCAGGTGTATATTCAAATTTTGTTTCGCTGAAAGTATTTGTTCTAAAATCTTGCGTTCGAATTTTTTTAGAAACGGGATAACCTTCATCGTCAACACTGACTCTTATTGACTCCTGTTCTATAACATTCAAATCTTTGTCTAAAAGTTTAATATTTTCATCGGCATCATCATCTTCTGTGATTATTCCTCTAAGAAGATAATGATTTTTGTCATCATATTTTGCTCTTTCTAACGTGAAATAAAGAGTGTCGCTTGTTGACATGTCGTTCATTAAACTTTGAAGTTTTTTCGCATCAAGTTTTTCATCTTTTACTAAAGTTTCGCCGAATACATCTAGTTTTGCTGGAGATGCTTGGGTATACATATTTGAAATTTTAGTTAAAAGATTATCCTTCTTTGACTCTTTTTTATGAACATTTGTACGTTCAAAAGTATCAGGCTTTTGAGGTGCTAAAAAAGCCTTTCTTTGTGTGTCTTTTTTACTATCCACCTTGCCTGAAAAATTTATGCTTAAAAGATTTGGAATATTCATTAAACTTGTACCAATTTCCCTATTTTATATTCTTATAAAGTCAAAGCATTGAAAATAATTGCTATATTTAGTGTTAATGTAACAATGTATGACGCAAGTTTATTGTCATATTGATTTTTAGTACTAACTATAATGTCATTCTGAACTTGTTTCAGAATCTCATGTTAAAGAGACCCTGAAATATTCTTGGATTATTCGGGTTGTCGTGGGGTAACGTCCCACTCCAACTCACGGGCTTTCGCCCTACCGAAAATCCGCAATTCAAGGTGACATTAAGATTAAATACAAAATACAATGTCATTAAATATTTTGCAGATGTTTAATTTCAATTTTTGGTTCTAGAGTTATACCAATGGCATCAATGCGAAAGTTTGAAAACTTGTGTTTACTTTCGCTCAAATATGTCAAAGCACCTTGTCTTATGTGGTTATATTTTGTTTTTGTAATCGCTTCAAGAGGTGAGCCAAAAGAGTTTGTTTTACGCGTTTTAACTTCAACAAATACAAGAGTATTCTTAATTTGTGCGATGATATCTATTTCGCAAAATCGAGAAAAACTTTTATTTCGCTCAATAATTTTATAACCGTTTTTCTCTAAAAATTGGCACGCCAAATCCTCGCCATAATTGCCTAATTCGCGATTAGATGATTTCATTATAAGCACCTGGATTGTTTAACAGGTCATAATTAATTTCGTTTTCGTTGTCGGCAATGGCAGCGGCAACAACCGCGTCAGAAGTTACGTTAACCATTGTTCTTGCCATTTCTGTAAATCTGTCGATTGTGAATAATAGCGCAAAGCCAGCGATTAATTGTTCTGGAGTTAAGCCCATTCCGTTAAGAACTAAAACGATTGTGATTAAGCCTGTTCCAGGAATACCAGCGCATGTGCTTGATGCAACGATTGTTAAAATACAAATTTGAACTAACAAGAATGGAGTTAAGGTTACGCCATAGGCTTGTGCTAGGAAGATTACAGCAACAGTCTGAGCTAGGGCAGTACCGTCCATGTTTAGTGTTGCGCCTAATGGTAATACAAAACTTGAAATCTTATGTGAAATTCCTCGTTTTTCGCAACAAGCAATTGTTAAAGGCAAGGTTGCAGAAGAACTTGCAGTACCGAATGCAACCATCATCGCTTCTGTCATTGCTGCGTAAAGTTTTAATACAGGAACTTTTGAAACAATGTGTAAAAATACAGGATAAACTATAAATAGCTGAATTGCTAAGCCTGCCAATATTACAAATAAATATTTTGAAATACTTGAAAATACGTCTATACCAAAGGCAGAAATTGAGGTTGCGGTTAAAGCGAACACCCCAGGGGCTGCAAGGTACATAATCCAATCTGTAACCTTCATTGTTGCCGCAAATACGGATTCAAAGAAGGAAGTTACAGGTCTGCTAACTTCGCCAATTCTAGACAATGCAATCGCAAAGATTAATACAAAGATTAAAATTGGTACCATATCGCCTGTTGCAAGTGATGAAATCGGATTGCGAGGCATAAAGTCTAGCAAGATATTCCAAACGTTGCTTCTTTGATTATCGATTGTTGCCGCAACTTGTTGTTGGATTTCAACTGCCGCTTCTGTATCAATATACTGAGTTGCACCTAACCCTGGTTTAACAGTTAGGGCTAAAGTTAGACCTATTAAAACGGCGCAAACGGTAATTATACCATAGTAAATAACCATTTTTTTACCGAACTTGCCAAGCTGTTTGTTATCTCCAATACTAGCAATACCGATAATTACAGCTGATACAACAAGTGGAATTACAACCATTTGGATTAAGCGAATGAATGCTTGTCCGATAAAGTTTAAAATGTTAAAAATAGTTGTATGTTCGTGACCATGAAGTAAAAAGCCCACGATTATACCGGCAATAATCCCGAAGAATATATGCCAATTTCGTTTAAGCCCTAGTCCGACTGCAATTAGTACTTGCATGTGTATTTTCATATTTGAGATATCCCTTTTATCTTTCTTATTTGTGATAATTGTAATACTTTATTAGCAAAAATACAAATAATTCATATTATATTTTACAAAATATTTAGTAGCATTTTTGTAGAACAGGTAGTTTTACGTTTGCACAGAAGGCATTTTCAGTTAAACGAACACCCATACAACCTTGATTACGTTTGAATTGTGCTCTGTAAATCAATTTCAAAGTCTTATCAACAGTTTGTTTGTCATATTTTGAAGTTAAATCTTCATAAGACATTTGGTTTTCAATGTAATCTTCAATAATTTCGTCTAAAACTGCGTATTCAGGAAGTGAATCTTGGTCCTTTTGGTTTGGACGAAGTTCCGCAGATGGAGCTTTATCAATAATTTCTTGTGGAATTATTTCACCGTTTCTGTTAATCCAATTTGATAATTTGTAAACATTAGTTTTTGTTAAATCAGCGATTGGGTTAAAGCCACCGCACATATCGCCGTACAAAGTGCCATAACCGCAAGCTACTTCTGATTTGTTGCCTGTTGATAATAACAATCTGTTTTCACGGTTAGAGAAGAACATTAAAATTACGCCTCTAAGACGAGATTGAAGGTTTTCTTCTGCCAAATCCATTTTGCTTTCTTTTGCAACGTTTTCCATAAAGTTGTCAAATAAAGATTTGATAGGCACTGTGCTGTTATCAATGCCTAATGTTTTAGCTAGTTTTTCAGCATCTGTAATACTTCCTGTAGAAGAATATTTACTTGGAAGCATTATTGTTTTAACGTTTTCCGCGCCTAATGCTTTTGTTGCAAGAGTTGCCACAAGAGCTGAATCAATACCGCCAGAAAGTCCTAAAACAACTTGTTTGAATCCGCAAACGTCGCAATATTCTTTTAATGCATAAGTTGTTACGTTGTAAATTTCTTCCTCTTGTACAAGTTCATTGTGTTCAGCTTTCTTTGAAAAATCAACATCTACAACCATTTCATCTAAAAGTGGCAAGTCTAAAACTAACTCGTTTTTAGCATTTTTCGCAAAACTTTGACCTGCATAAACTTCTTCATCGTTTAACATAATTGAGTTTGCATAGATAAAATCTGTTGCTGTAACAGTGTTTTCAATAAATTCATTGTGTGATTTCATTGCATAGTAGCTATTTTTAACTAAAACGTATAAATCACATTTTACGTTATCCTTGTATTCTTTCGATACGTAAACTTTTTTACCGCAACAATCAAAGAAACCGTCTGTCAAATCGTATTTTTTACCGTCTTTGATTAAATTTTTACCGATTAAAACGGTGTTTTTAGAAAATTCTTTGCAAAGTTTTGCGAAAAATTCTTCTTTTTTCTTTTGATAATTGCTGTCAAAATTCATTGAAGTATTAGCTTCAAAATCAGGATAAATCATTAAATCCGAGTTTGCATCAAAGTTTTTTATAATATTTTCATAATTGTAATCAAAATTTGCGTTTCTGTATCTGATTTGTGCTAGTTTAATGTTCATAATTTCCCACCGTCCTTACTATTCGTCTAGCTTAATGTAGTTTGTATCTTTCCAACGTAAATCAATGTATTTGATTTTTTTGTCTAAAGTTTGCACCTGAGGCATAATTGAAGGTAAACGTTTTACCCTGTCAGGCGCTGTATCGTCAAGTTCTCCAAGACGAATTCTAATATCCTTCAATTGAATATAAACATCATTTGGAGTTCTTAAATCAATATATTCTAGCGAAACTTTTGTTCCAGATTTTACTGTTTTAGCTAATTTTTCGATTAGTTCAATTTTTGCCATGTCCCAATGTCTGTAATCATCGCCTTGAGTGCCATAAGTTAGAACCTTGATTGTCTTGAAAGACTTGTCTAGAGGCAAGTAATCACGTCCAATAAGTTTACCTGTTTTGGTGAAGAACGCAATCGGTTCAACCTTTTCATCAGGTGCGATTGTGATTAAAGGCGTGTCTTCTTGAATAATTATTTGAAGTCTTGCAGGGAACCAAAATCTACGAATGTATACGTTTTCAACCGGAGGTAGAGATTTTAAATTTTCTTCTATCTCGTCAGTTCTGTACATATAAATCGGAACTTTTGGAACTTCTGATTTTCTCAAAGCTGCAATGATGTAATATTTTGGAACAATTTTGTTATTTGTAATTTCTAAATAAGGGCTATCTGCTGAATCAAATGCCTTTGGTGACATATACCATTGATGCATTCTGATTAATTTGTAACAAAGAAACATTAAAAATAAAATGAATAAAAAGCGCAAAAACATCCTTAAACGACGCATCCACATATTTGTTTTACGGACATGTCGTTCTTGTTTATTACGTTTTATGCGAGTTTTTATATGTTCAATGCTTTCAACATCATCTAACTCGTTTTCTTCGTTAGCCATTATTTATTTAATCCTGCACTGTTTAAAATAAGTAATACTAAATTGTCGTAATCAATGCCCATAGCTTTTGCTTGAGCCGGCAAGTCGCTTACGTCTGTCATTCCAGGGCTTGTGTTAATTTCTAAGAAATATGGTTTGTTGTCCATAATCATAAAATCAACTCTAGAAACGCCACTGCAACCAGCAGTTAAGTGTGCTTGAACAGCTACGTTTTTAATCATATTTGTAGTTTTTTCGTCCAAGTTTGCTGGAAGAATGAATTCTGACATACCTTGAGTATATTTTGCTTCAAAATCGTACCATTCAGTTTTTGGTCTGATTTCAAGAATTTCAGTCGCAAAGGTTTTGCCTTCGTTTTCTAAAACACCTACAGTAACGAAGAAACCGTCAATAAATTCTTCGATTAATACGTCGCTGTTGAATTTAATAGCTTCTTCATAAGCCTTTTCAAGTTCTTCAGGCTTGTTTACCTTTGTCATACCAAAACTTGAGCCTTCGCAAACAGGTTTTGTGATTAGAGGGTATTTCAAACCGTAAACTTTTTCTTGTAAGTTGTCGCCTTTTTGTACAAAAGCTGATTTAACTAATGGAATTTCTGGACAAGTTGAAAGGATACGTTTTGTGTATTCCTTGTTCATACAAATAGAAGATGCCATTACGCCACAGCCTGTGTAAGGTATTTTTAAAATTTCCAATAAGCCTTGAATACAGCCATCTTCACCGTATTTGCCGTGAAGTGCAATGTATGCGTATTCAATTTTCTTTTCTTTAAGTGTTTCTGAAATATTTTCATCTACAACTACTAATTCTGCGTTGTTGTAGCCTAATCTTTTTAATGCTTCAAAACAGTTTTTGCCTGAACGAAGTGAAACATCTTTTTCTGAAGACATACCGCCACAAAGTACACCAATGCGAGCGTTTTTATCTATTTTTGCTTTAATGTTTTCCATATTTTTTCCTCGATTTCCGAATTATTTCCCAAATAAACAACTTCGGGATTTAGTTTTATATCATATTTTTCTTTAACTTTATTGTACATCAACAACATCAAATTTAGAATATCTTCTGAGGTTGCACTGTTAAAATTTATAATAAAGTTAGCGTGATTTTCCCAAACTTTGGCACCGCCAAATGTTAAATCTTTCGCGCCGATGCTGTCTAAAAGTCTTCCTGCTGAATTGTTTTCAGGGTTTTTGAATACACTTCCGCAATTAGGCAAAGCTAAAGAAGGTTGATGATTTTTTCTAAAAGTTAGGTTAAAATCCATTCTTTCTTTAATTTCATCTTGTGGTTTTTCTTCTAACTCAAATTCTGCCGATAAAACGACATAATTTTTTCTTTGGCAAATTGAACTTCTGTAACCGAATTCAAGTTCTTCTTTTGAAAGAGTTAGAACCTCTTTTGTATCTAAATCAAAAACATTTGCACTTGTCAAATGGTCACTGATAGCCTGTTCTTTAGCTGATGCGTTCATATAAACTTCGCCACCGATTGACCCAGGGAAGCCTATCATAAATTCAAAACCGCTAAGAGAATGTTTTAAAACTTCATTTGACGCCATAGGACCTTTTAAGCCACATTCTGCGTAAACTTTTTTGCCATCAACTTTTATCGCATTACATTTTTGTGTAAAAATTACATCGCCCTTAATTCCGTTAGACGAAAGTAACACATTTGAACAGTTACCAAGAATAATAGGGCTTTCAACTGTTTTTAAGACCTCAATTAATTCGTCCACATTTTTAGGAAAATAAGCGCGTTCAATCAGACCGCTAACTTTGAAGGAAGTTAAATTTTTTGCATCAAAATTTTCCCTAACTTCAATTGTCATAACTATTTACCTGCAAGTTTTAAAAGTTCTTTGCCAAGTTCTGTAATAGTTCCAGCGCCTAAACCAACTAAAATGTCGTCTTTTTTAAGTTGTGGATAAATCTTTTGAGCAACTTCCTTCATTGAGCCTGAAATATATTCACTGTTTGCACAATGTTTTTTCAAATCCTTGATGAAGTTTTCAGATGTAATGCCTTCAATTGGATCTTCTGAAGCTGCGTAAATATCTGTAACAACCACGTGAGGAACATTTTCAAACGCATCTACAAAGTCGTTCCACAAAGATTTTAAACGAGTATATCTGTGAGGTTGAAATACTGCAATAACGTGCTTGTCCGGAAATTCAGTTAAGGCTGAAAGTGTTGCTTTAATTTCTGTTGGGTGATGTGCATAATCGTCATAAATTACAGCCCCATTAACATCTCCAACGTGTTGAAAACGTCTGCCCATACCTGTAAAGGTTGCAAAGTGTTCAGCAACTTTTTCTAAATCAACACTAGCTTGATGTAAACTTGCCAATACGCCTAAAGCGTTTGAAACATTGTGTTTTCCTAACAATTTAATACGTAATGAAACTAATTTTTCACCCTTGTAATAAACATCAAAAGAGCTTCCTGTTGGTGTTAAATCAATGTTTTTTGCTACATAATCAGCATCATTTAAGCCGAAAGTAATGAAATTATAGCCTTTTAACTTTAGATTTCCTGCTGAATCGTTGTTGATTAAAACTTTTTGAGAACCGTCAAATTTTGATAAAAGTTGTTCAAATGTTTCAACAAGAGAGTCCAAACCGTTTTTGTAAAAATCTAAATGGTCAGCTTCAAGATTGTTGATAACCAAAATTTTAGGGTTATATTTAACAATTGTGCCATCGCTTTCATCAAGTTCGGCGATAAAATATTTGTCTGTTTTGTAATTGGCGTTAGTGTGAAGTTCTGGAATAATTCCGCCAACAACGTAAGAAGGTTCTAAACCTGCTTTCTCCATTACGTATGAAGAAAGTCCGCTTGTTGTAGTTTTGCCGTGAGTTCCAGCGTAGCCGATAAAGCATTTTGAGCGTTCAGAAAGAGTTTTTAATACATCAGAACGGTGTAAAATAGGTAAACCTAATCTTTTAGCCTTTTGAATTTCTGAGTTGCTTTCTCTGATTGCAGAGCTTGCAACAACAATACATTTCTCAGGAACATTCTTTTCATCGTGTCCAATGTAAACTTTTGCGCCTAAACTTCTAATTTCATCAATATATTTGCTATCGTTAATATCAGAGCCTGAAACTTCAAAACCTTCTTGTAGCAAGTATTTTGCAAGTCCGCTCATTCCAATTCCGCCAATGGCGATAAAATGATATTTTTCTTTTTCCACTTCAACTACCCGTTAATTAATTATTACAAGTTAATTATATTATAAAGATGTTGAAAAATAAAGTAATTGCTAAAACTTAATATTATCGTTTGTAATTACTTTCATACTTTGCAACAAATCGCAGAATAATTTTATTTGTGAGCGTTTAGAAACCTTCACGATTTTACCGTGTAAAAATGGCTCATAACCGTCTTTTCCGCTTGCGATGTATTCGTTTGTAATTACGTTGTAAATTTTATTGTCATCAATTTTGTCAATCTTTAAGTGATATTGCAAATATCTTCGAGTTGTTGTTTGACCTTTTTGTAGCGCTTC
>CALAFU010000143.1 GCA_937891325.1 uncultured Candidatus Melainabacteria bacterium
ATCGGAAGTATTTCGTCATATTTTATTGGCGACAGTATTAAACAATTTTCAATTACAATTGGTTTAACAATGACCGCAATGGGCATCGGCACATTAGTTTCAAGATTTTTCAAAAACAACTTGATTTATTGGTTCATTATGATTGAAATCTTGCTTGCTATCGTTGGCGGACTATCAGTTCCAATCCTTTATTGGATTTATTCAATCCAATTTTTCTATTACCCTATAATGTGCATTTTAATCATAATTATCGGCACATTGATTGGTTTAGAAATTCCACTTTTGACACGTATTATGGAAGAATATTTCCAATTACGTGAAAACATTTCAAACGTATTATCATTGGACTATTTGGGCGCATTTTTAGCCTCATTGGCTTTCCCTTTCTTGCTATTACCATTTTTAGGAGTGTTTAATAGCTCACTTTCAACAGGTTTGATGAATTTGCTTGTTGGCGTTTTAACCTTCCATTGGTTCAAAAACAAATTAACTAAAAAACGTCGCGTAATGCTTAACACACAAGCGGTTTTAATCGTAATCTTGCTTGTAGGTTGTATGTTGTTTTCAAAAGAAATTTCTATGTACCTTGAAAACTCAATGTATGACGACAGAGTTGTATTTTCTAAACAAACTAAGTACCAAAAACTTGTAATTACAAAGAATAAAGAAGATTTGAGATTATACATCGACGGCAATACTCAATTCTCGACAATTGATGAATACAGATACCACGAACCGTTAATCCATGTTCCAATGAATATGGTTAAACACAGAGAAAACGTCTTGGTTTTAGGTGGTGGCGACGGTTTGGCAACTCGTGAACTTCTAAAATATCCAGATGTAAAACAAATTACCGTTGTTGACTTGGATAAAGAGATGACCGATTTGGCGGTTAAAAATCACATGATGGCAGAACTTTCAGAACACAGTTTTGAAAATCCTAAAGTAAAAATCTTAAACGAAGACGCGTTCAAATTCTTAGAAAATGCAAAACAATACTTTGACGTAATAATTATCGACTTGCCAGACCCTAACAACTCCTCTCTTGCAAGACTTTACAGTAAAGAGTTCTATAAAGTTGCACGCCAAAAATTGGCTCAAAACGGTGTTATGGTAACTCAATCTACAAGTCCTTTCTTTGCACCAGAAGCATTTTGGTGTATTCAAGAATCACTAAAAGCGGCAGGATTTAAGTACACAAAACCATACCACACTTACGTTCCGTCATTTGGCGATTGGGGCTTTATGTTGGCAGGCAATAGACCTTTAGACACTTCTAGAATTAATATCACAGTTCCAACAAAATATCTTGATAACAACAGTGTTCCAAGCCTATTTGTAATTGAAAAGGATTTGTACAGAAAAAATATTAAGGCATCAACTCTAAACAATCCAACCATTTTAAATTACTACTTAAACGGCTGGAGATATTGGAACTAAAAAAATTCTTAAAATAAAAAGGTTCAAGATTTCTCTTGAACCTTTTTATTTTATTATGGAATTAATTAGTTTCCTTTTTTAATGTAATTCCAACCTTTTGCGTTGTACGTTTTCACGTCACCATTTTCCATTTGTCGCTTGATTAATTTACCATTTTTGTCAAATGTCCAAGTTTCACCACTTGCAGAGTCTTTTCTTACAAAATTATTTCCAGAACGACTCCAAGTTAAATGGTCGCCTTCTTTGAAGGTAACTCCAGAACCACCATTCAATACTTGTGCCGGGATTTTACGAACGGTTTGTGTTCCGCCATTCCAAGCGTGAGATTCTCTGTAAATTTGACCGTCTTTCCAAGTTTTACCTCTAGTTCTAGCGCCTTTAACGTAGTCTGTAGTTACACCGTTTTGGTCATAACTCCAATCTTCCCAAACTACATTGCTTGCACTTTCAAGCGCACCATGAGTCATATGTTTTCTTTGTCCGTTTGCGTGGTAAGAAATATCATATACACTTCCTAAGTGACCATTATGAGTTGTAACTTTAGTAGGTTTGCCGGCTTTATCGAATCTTACTTCCATTTTCTGACCATCAGCATTTTCGTACTTGTATACATTTCCTGAACTTGTTGTTTCAAGTGTATATTCACGATTTAAGTTTTTCAATGAATTTAAAAAGCCACTTTCTCTAAAGTTACCATTTAATTGTGGGTGAGCAATATTAAGTCCACCGGTGTGCACTTTTGCTTTTTGTGTGGCAGGTTTATGTGCAGCTGTTTTGCCTGCAGTTGCAGGTTTATCAGCTTTTATTTCTTGACCAGTTTTTGCATCATAAGTTTTGCCGTTCAAAGTATATGTTTTGCCGTCGTAACCGCCAATTTCTACTTTTTTACCATTTTGGTCAACATAATAACGTGTTGCTCCGCCTGATTTTTTCCAAAATACTTTATCAGAATGTCTTGATACACTGTATCCGTCACCACCAGAACGTCTAGGTTGAGCTTGAGTAGTACCGACATCATCTGCTCCACTACCGCCACCTGCTGGGGCTTGCGCTTGTTCTACAGGTTGCTCAGTTTGAGCAGCTGGAGTTGCAGATGTAGCAGGTGTTGCAGGTGTTTCTGTAGAACCTGTTGCTGGAGTTTGAGTTGAACTTGTTGCCGGAGTAGTGCCTGATGTATCAGGTTGACCGTCGCCAGCTGTCACAGTTGTACCATTTTGTGTACCGTGCTGAGCATCATATTGCGCAAAATATTTTGAATAATCGAAATTAAATCCTACAGCATTAGCAAAATTGCCAATAGCTTTACCAATCATACCTTGACCTAGAATACTACCTAGACCTAGTGGAACTAGAGAAGTCAAGTTCAAAGCACCCCACAATCCAGCGGAAGCACCCATAAATTTGTTAGGGTCAATGTTAAAGCCACCATTCATGTTCATGCCAGACATGCCGAAACCTAAATCCGAAGATGACTGACTAAAGCCATTTCCAAATACACTATTACCCGTATTGCCTGAACCTGTAGCACCACTAGCGCCGTTGCCATTACCTGTATTGCCAACGCCTGCTTTTGCCGTAGTACCGTCTACGGCCCCTGTGCCACTAGCGCCATTGCCATTACTATTATCAGCAGGTTTCGCACCCGTATCAGTTGGCGGTGTAAAAATACTACCGTCTTTATTATATTTTTGGACTGAACCATCAGCGAGCGTTACAGAGAAGGTATCCCCGTCTTTGGTTATACCTTTTGCCCCATTAGGCAACGTACCCGTAAAACCTAATCTGTTGGCATCTTTCTGAGCTTGGCTGATCATATTCATAATGAAACTCCTTACCTTTTGGGCAACATTATAACTATATAATATTGCTGTATAAAC
>CALAFU010000144.1 GCA_937891325.1 uncultured Candidatus Melainabacteria bacterium
CTTGTGGTGAAAACGATAGTATGCAATAAGTTTTTCTTCAATCACTGCCGGATTTTCTTGCATTTGAATAGAGATAATTCCTTGCAAAACAAGCTCTTTAAGTAAAATTTTGTCTCTTGTTTTTTGTTTTAAGTTACCTGCAATCGGTAAGAAAATAAGGTTCGCAAACCCTACACCATAAAGAGTTGCAACAAATGCGGTTGCAATACCAACACCCACCATTTGCAAATTTTGGATATCTTGCATAACTTGAATTAAGCCAATTACAGCACCAACAACACCAAATGTAGGTGCATAACCGCCAAGAGCTTCAAATACACGAGAAGAAATAATTTCTTCTTCTTCCTCATAAGCGATTTCAGCTGACAAAATGTCATAAACAAGTGTTGGATTATCAACATCAATTGCCAATTGCATGCCCCTTGCTAAAAACGGGTTTGAAACTTGGTTTAAAAATTCTTGAACTGCTAAAAGTCCATTTCTTCTTGAAAAATATGCAATTTGAATAATTTCTTCTAAAATTCTTTTTGAATCATCTTCAACCTTAAAAAACACTTCATTAACACTTTTAAAAGCTCTTTTCAAGGTTGTGAAATTAAAGTTTAACAATGAAGCGCAAAAACTTCCGCCAATTACGATACAAAACGCAACGGGCTGAATAAGCATGCGAAGTGAGCCTCCGTCGAATTTTTCACTTGCAAAAACAAGTATTATCCCAAAAGTTAGAGCAAAAATTGCTGTAAAATTCATTGTATACCCCTTTAAATACTTACATTATGTCACATGTAAATTATTAGGGCAACTGCTTAATATTTATTATTCTAAACGATTATAACGATATCAACAGCTTTATCGTGCGCTTCAATAGGCAATTCTTCAATAAAAAGTTCTTTCGGCAAGCATACGACTGTTTTTGCGTTAGTTTTTGTAATCAATCTATCATAAAAACCTTTGCCATAGCCTAAGCGGTAATTTTTAGAATCAATCATTAAGGCTGGAACTATCATCAAATCGATTGATTTCGGTGCAACGGGGTGAGTTTTTGGCTCTTTTACCCCAAATTGCTTAACTTCAAGTTTATCGCCTTTTTTGTAAGGGCAAACATTCAAGTTAAGTCCTGTCATTCTCGGTAAAAAGAAGTTTTTCTCCTCGTCTAAAAGCTCAAGTAAGTTAATTTCATCTTTTAGTGGATAAAAAATCATTACGTTTTGAGCGTTTTTAAATTCCTCTAAAGCTCTTATTTCTTCACAAATTTTATGGCTGATAGCTTTTATATCCAAGTTTTTGCGAAGTTCTTTAGCTGTTTTTCGTAATTCAGTCTTTTTTTGCATAATTTGAGCCTAAAGAGTTTTAATAAAATCAACAATTTCTTTAACTGAGGTTGAATCTTTAACGACATAAAAATCTTTTCCTGTTTGCAACTTTACATAAGTTAGATTTTTACCGTCCAAGAAGGTTTCTGTAAAAGGTTTTAGCATAATTGACGGAATAATTGTAATATCTGACTTTACATCTTTTATAGCATTAATCAAATCGTCAGAAGTAATTAAGCCTGCAACTGTAATGTTTTGTCCCCAATAAGTTGATTTTACAGGAATACATTTACAAGTTAAACCTTTGACATGCTTATTCAATTCATCTGCAACAAAACTTATAGCCCTTTGGGCAGCGTAGGAAGTTGCAAAAGTTATGCATGTTTCCTTTTTAACTTTTTTAGGTAACTTGAAGGTTTTAAATTCGTCAATTAAAAGTCTTAAAGAACCAACACCGTCGCTTAATTGAGAGAAATTACCGTAATATTCAGCTGGCGGAATGTCTTTTCCTGCAAGTAAAAAGAACTCATCTGAACAGCAAACACCTTTATATTTTGAAGATATTTGCAAAGTTTCTTCTGCGACTTTTTTATCAACTTGAGTTAAAACATTATCTTTTCTAAATTGAGTTATACCAACGGGAACAATTGCAACTGAAAGAACAGATTTTCCTAATGATTTTAAATCTTTTAGGGTTCTTTCTAATTCAGCGCCATCGTTATACCCAGGACACAAAACAATTTGGCAATGGAATGGAATATCTTGTTTTTTAAGCCATTTCAAGTTCTCCATAATTTTGCCAGCGTTAGGATTTCTAAGCATTTTTACGCGTAATTCTGGATTTGTCGTATGTACAGAAACATACAAAGGTCCTAAGTGCATTCTTGCAATTCTGTTTTTATCTTCCTCTTTCAAGTTTGTCAGAGTAACATAAGTTCCTTGTAAATAAGATAATCTATAATCATCGTCTTTGATATAAAGAGTATCGCGCAAGCCCTTTGGTTGTTGGTCCACGAAACAAAATAGACAATGATTTAAACAAGGTTTAATTTTGTCAAAAACTGCCGCTTCAAAGATTATGCCTAAAGGTTCGTCAAACTCTTTTTCAATTTCGATATCTTCTAATTCGCCATTTTTCTTTTTGATAGAAAGAGTTAAGAATTCAGTTTTACAATAAAAATTATAGTCGATCAAATCTTGCAACTTGCAATCATCAATTGCAAGAATTTCATCACCAGATTCAATTTCTATTTCATCAGCAATAGAGCCTAATTCAACATCACTAACTATTGCGGGCATTCTCTTTCTCCAAAGTTTCAATTAAAGTTACAAAGTTTTGATATTCGCACAAAGCGTTATCTAAAACTACTCTTTGATAGAACGAAAGATGTGTATACTCATCATTCAAAATATTCTCGGCTGAAAACTTATGTTCTAAAGCTCTTGTCTTAATGCGTAACAATAAAGCACTAGCTTCTTCATCAGAAAGAAAACTTGCGCAAGAAATTTTAATTCTTGCATTAGAAAAAAATTGTAATGGATTTTCGGACAAATCATCTAAAATTAAGCGTTTTAACTCTTCATTACCTTCGTTTGTAATTGAATAAAAGCCTGATTGCTTGCCACCTTCTGACATTGCTCTACGAGAGCGAATAAATTCAGAGGCTTCCAATCTTTTTAGTGCGGGTTTTATTGCGCCAAAACTAGGTTTTGTGTAAGCACCAAAAACACTTGATATTGCCTTTTGAATACCATACATCGTTAATTCACGCTTTGTCAAAACAAATAAAATAATTAGTTCTATCATACTTTTATCTTAGCATAAACTTGTAGAAAATTAATGTTTAGATTAGAATAATGAAGTATTTATTTAGATTTTAAGAATAGCAGATTTTATGGAAAACTTAGCAGAAATTACAGAAGAACAAATTAAAGATATAGTTAAAGAGACAAACTTACAACACATTGCGATAATTATGGACGGAAACCGTCGCTGGGCAAAAGAAAAAGGATTGCCTTCTGCAATGGGTCATAAAAAAGGCGTTGATGCTTTAAAAACAACACTTAGAGCGTGTGATGATTTTGGCATTAAATATTTAACTGTTTATGCATTTTCAACTGAAAATTGGAACAGAAAAAAAGAAGAAGTTGATTTCTTAATGGATTTGTTTGGACAAACTCTAAAAAAAGAAACAAAAGAAATGCACGAAAAAAATGTTGTAATCGAATTTATTGGCGACTTAACAAAATTGAGTGCAAATTTACAAAAAATCTTGAACGACTCAAGAGAACTTACTAAAAACAACACAGGCGTTCATTTACAAATCGCCTTCAACTACGGTTCTCGTTTAGAAATTGTTCAAGCAGTTCAAAATATTATTAACAAAGGTATTAAGGCTGAAGATGTAAATGAAGAACTTATCTCGTCAGAACTTTACACAGCTGGCGCTCCTGACCCTGATTTGTTAATCAGAACCGGTGGAGAAATGAGAATTTCTAACTATCTTTTATGGCAAATCGCTTATTCAGAATTTTATGTAACTCAACAATTCTGGCCGGAATTTGATAAAAAATCGCTAGAAGAAGCCGTTTTAGAATTTAAAAGAAGACAAAGAAGGTTTGGAGTATAGCAATGAAAATCGTTTTTGCAACCTCAAATCCGCATAAACTACACGAACTTAACGAAATTTGCGCAGGTTCGGGCATTGAGTTTGTATTACCAAACGAAGGTTTTGCCCCTGTTGAAAACGGTTCAACATTTGAAGAAAACTCTTTAATCAAGGCAAAAGAAGCATACAGAGTTTCAAAGACTTATTGTCTTGCTGATGATTCCGGACTTTGTGTTGATGCTTTAAACGGCGCGCCAGGGTTATATTCTGCAAGATATGCAGGAACTCAAGACGAAAAGATTGAAAAACTTTTAGTCGAACTAAAAGGAGTTGAAAATCGAAGTGCAAAATTTGTTTGTTGCGTAACACTTCTTGACGACAAAGGTGAAATGATTTTTCAAACAGTTGGAGAATGTCATGGTTCAATAGTAAAAGAGCGAAAAGGGGTTAACGGCTTTGGTTACGACCCAATATTTAAAGCTGATAATTACGATTGCACAATCGCTGAATTGAGCGAGGAAGAAAAAAACAAAATTTCTCATAGAGGAAATGCGTTAAAGAAATTTTTGGAATTTATGCACAAAAATTTTAATATTACGTAAAAACAAATGATTAAAAAATTTGTTGATTATATAATTAAATTATAAATATCATTTTGAAAGGATAAAAATCTTATGATTAGCAACGAAGTATACGAAAAGTTAGAACGTGTGATTAACCCAACACACGACATCAAGTTATTTTCAGGACGTTCAAACCCTAAACTTGCGCAAGAAATTGCAGAAGCTCTAGGCACAAGCGTTGGACCAATGATTATTAAAGATTTTGCAGACGGCGAAATCTATGTTCAAGTAAAAGACAGTGTTCGTGGTGATGATGTTTTCATCGTTCAACCATTATGCAAACCTGTTAACCAAAATTTAATGGAATTGTTAATCATAATTGACGCGTTCAAACGCGCTAGCGCAAAAACAATTACAGCAGTAATTCCTTACTACGGTTACGCTAGACAAGATAGAAAAACTTCAGGTCGTGAAGCAATTACAGCAAAATTAGTTGCAGACTTACTTACAACAGCAGGTTGTACAAGAGTTTTAGCTGTTGACTTACACTCTGGTCAAATTCAAGGTTTCTTTAACATTCTTGTAGACCATATTTTTGCAACTTCAATTCTTGTAAAATACATCAAAGGCTTAAACTTAGATATGGACGAATGTGTTGCAGTAAGCCCTGATACAGGCGGTGTTCAAAGAACAAGACACTTCGCAAAAGACCTTGGCTGTCCTCTTGCAATTATTGATAAACGTCGTGACAAACACAACGAAGCTATTGCAAACTGCGTTATCGGTGACGTTAAAGGCAAAAACTGCTTAATGTTTGACGATATTATTGATACAGCTGGTTCAATCACAGAAGCTGCTAAACTTCTTAAAAAAGAAGGCGCTAAAGATATTTACGTTTGCGCAATCCACCCTGTATTCTCAGGTCCTGCAGTTCAACGTTTGACAGATGCTCCAATTAAAGAAGTTATCGTTACAAACACAATTCCTCTAGATACAGAAAAATTACCAGAAAAAATTAAACAACTTTCTGTTGCAAACCTTCTAGGTCAAGCAATTTCTCGTATTCACGATGATGAATCAATCAGTTCTTTATTCGGTTTCGAAAAAGAAATGAAGGTATAAAAAATATAAAAAAAGCGGCGCGGTGTTTTCAACACCGCGCCGCTTTTTTATTGATTAATTCTTCTTTGGAGAAGGTTTTGCTTTTGCGTTTTTAAAATATTGTTCTGTCCAAGTTACAATTGCGTTTTGAAATTCTGGGTGTTGTTTTAAAATCAACATTCCACTGTTTCCAGAATCAGCATTTGCAACATCAAATGTACCTTGAGCAAATCTTGCTAAACGAACTTGTTGATCCATATAATATTTATCTGTTTTACTTGCTAGTGCTAGAATTGGTGTTTTACCAATTTCTGTTAGCACAACAGGAATATACAAACCTTTAAATTCCATTGATGGTGCTAATAAAACTAGCGCTCTAGGTTTAATTTTCATTTTTCTTGCAACAATAACTGCCGTATTTGCGCCAATATCACTACCCACAAGCGCATAGTTTACAAAACTTGGTTTCTTTGTTTGTTTTTCAACAAACTGAATAGTTTGAATTACGTCGTTTGGATATTGTTCAAAGTCTTTATTTTTAAAGTTTCTCCAAGAACGTTGATGAAAGCTCTTGTCGTAAACACTTTTGCCATGACCTCTTAAGTCAATTCTAAGTACGGCATACCCTTTTGCATTATATTTTTCTTGTAAGCTAATCCAATAAGAACTATTATAACCTAACGCATGAAGCATAACAATTGTAGGGTAGCCTTTCATTTTTGTTTTTGGATAACTTAAGTATGAACGAATTAAATGACCGTCACGAGTTTGAACAGAAAATTCACGTTCTGTATAAGGTTTCTTTGTTTTAGTTGTTTTTGATTGAGCTGCAAATACTGTTTGCGCGCTTAATACAAAAAATAAAGTTAAAATTACAACAAGAAATTTTTTCATACGTTTAATCCTTCCAAATTTAACTTTATTATAGTATAAATTTGAAATATTACAAATGTTACAATTTTTTCTAAAATTGAAATTGAAGAGAAAATTATATGTTTATATATATGTAGTAGACCATTATGTTGTGGTAAAAATCGATAGAGGGTTATCGTATGGCAATAGCAATTGATACAAATATATACGCATTAGGCAAAAAGTTAAACATTACGTCAGAACGTATGATGAACTACGCTAACAAAACCGTAGATGAAATCATTGAAGCTGAAACAGCACAAGGTAACACTAAGGCTGCTGAATTTGCTAAGCAATTAGAATCTGACCCTAATACATTGATTAAAACTTACCAATTGGATAACCCTGGTAACAAGTTTAATATTATTTCTCAATTCCCTGAACAAAAAATGCCAGAATATTTGGAATTTTTGGAAGATGATGATTTGAGATTAGGTTTGAATTTCTTCTCACAAGAGCAACTTTTGAAATTAATGCAAGATTTTGCACCAATTGAAGAAGTTGTTAATTCAGCTATGATTTGTTTCCCTTTAATGGACATTATTGAAATGATGCCTGACAAGGAATTAAACAACTTTATTGTAAACAAGGACTTAGACCCTGAATTTTTGAAAAAGAATTTAGAAAAAATGGATCCTGAAGTTATTGCAGTTATGATTGAAGGTGCAACAGGTTCTCCTGTCGTTGAAGAAGACCCTAAAAAACTTATGGATATGTTATATGGCTTAGACAAAGATACATACCAAGAAGCATTAGTCGCAATGGATCCCGATGCAAAAAGAGAAATGGTTTTGAACATGCAAAAGCAAGACCCAGAAGTTATGCAGTTGTTTCCGGCAAAGGCCTATACTACAATGTTATCAACCTTGCAAAAACCTGATATGATGGAAGGTATGGCTGCATTGCAAACCGAATCACTTCTTTCTATGAACGGCGAACTTCCAGCAGATTTAATGGCAATTGTATTAACTCAAATTGATCCAAAAGATTTAGCAAAAATTGTAATTAAAGAGTATCCTGATTTATTGACTCAGATAGTTGCTGCATAGAAGAATAATTTTCTTGCAAGAAATCAACCAAAAACTCTAGAGCAGATTGAGTAAATAAAAACTTAATCATTTTTCTGCTGTTGTGAGGATTTACTTCTATTTTTTTAACTGCAAGTGCGCATTTGTTTTTAATTGCAACATACATCAAGCCCACAGGTTTGCCTGCTTCTGGAGTAGTTGGACCTGCAATTCCTGTTGTTGATATTGCAACATCGCAACCTGTCTTTTCATAAAGCCCCTCAGCCATTTCTTTTGCGCATTGTTCACTTACTGCTCCATAAGTTTCTAGAGTTTCTTGTGATACACCTAAAAGTTCCATTTTTGCTTCGTTTGCGTAAGTTACAAAATTTTCTTTTG
>CALAFU010000145.1 GCA_937891325.1 uncultured Candidatus Melainabacteria bacterium
TTGTAACTGCGCTTAATACGCAAAAGGCAACAACAGAATGGATGAATACCCTTACAACAAACATGACTAACATGTACACTCCTGGTTTTAAGGAGAATAAGGTAACATTCAAAACCTTCCTAGGTGGTGCTGTTCTTGATAATTGTGATAAAAACTTCGGTCAAGGTAAATCTACACCAGGTACAGCAAACGCAAACCTATTCCTAGAAGGTGAAGGTTTCTTCGTTACACGTACTGATGAAGGCAAAGTAATTTACACAAGACATGGTGAATTCGACTTCAATAACGAAGGTGTTTATACAAACAAGGACGGCTTTACAGTTCAAGGTTACATCTTAAACGATAAAGGTGAAATCATGGCTGGTACAAAGTCTTTGAGTGCTGACCTTTATGAAGAAACAATTACAAAGGGTGGTGCATTAGATGTTCCAACAACTAACATCAAACTTTGGATTGACCCTAATAATGGTAAATACTTAGGTAAATACGACGATTACGAAATTAAAAACGACGGTACAATTTATGGTAAAGCCGACGGTGGTAAAAAACGTGTTCCATTGTACAAAATCGCAACAATGAGTTTCCACAACAAAAACGGTTTGTACGAAGTTAAAGACGGTCAATACATTGAAACAGAAGAATCAGGAAGACCTGTTTTAGGACGTAACGAAATTCGTTCAGGCTTGTTAGAATTGTCAAACGTTGGTTTTAAAGATAATATCGCTAACTACCAACAAGCAAAAGTTCAAATGGAACTTGCAAATAAATTGATTTCATCTCAAAAAGAATTGCTACAAGAAGCAATGAGATTGGTATCATCGTAGTAGACTTTAAGCCTATAAGAGTTTAGTCATTAAGTCGAACTATGATTAAAATGACAGTTAAATTACAAAATAACTTATCGTCTTATTGACTTAGCCCTTATAAATTTTTAAATTTATAGCCGAAATAACAAACCGCAGTGCTGTTATAGCACTGCTCGGTTTGACGTGAAAAATTTCAAAATAGAGAGAGAAAATTTTAGAGTAAATTCAAGTACTGAGGGTTTAACAGGCGCCCTCTTTTTTTTGCGGTTTTATAATAGGTATTGTCAGACAATGACTGAATTTAAGGCTATAAGTCAATAAGGGTTAAGAGGATAAGTTGAATTATTATTAAAATGACATTTTGATTATAAATGACTTAAAGTCTTATAGTCTTAAAGCCTTATAGTTTACATAATAAAAAGTTCGTCAAGATTGTTGACGAACATTAAATAAACACGAGGATATTAAGAGAGAGAGTATAAAAATCTTTGTTATTATCAGCGCATATAAATTAATACACCGATATTCTTTTTATCCTTTTTATTAAATTGTTTGTTTGCTTATCGCTTACATTTATATTAAGTATTTTTGTGTTTAAAAATTGCCTTTTCAGTAGCCATGCGGGATTGAAGCATTTTTATCTTTTTCTTGCATGACAAGCATGCTTGTTTGTCATATTATTAAAGTAAGAAAAAGAGGTATTAAAGATGACTAAAAATAGAATTGGTATTGATGTTGGCGGTACTAACATTAAGTTTGCACTTGTTAGCCCTAAAGGCGAAATTTTATATTCAAATTCAACTCCGACTCGTTCAGAAATGGGTTACGAATACACAGTTAACAACATGAAACAAGCAATCATTACGCTTATGGAAGAAACAAACTCTTCAAAAGCTAATGTTGAAGGTATCGGCTTTGGTTTTCCAGGACAAATCGATTACAAAAACGGTATCGTAAAACATTCAACAAATATCCCAGGTTGGAATAATGTTTCAATCACTGACATTATTGAAAAAGAATTTGGAATTCCAACAAGAATTGACAATGATGTACGTGTTGCAACATTAGGTGAATTAAACTATGGTGCAGGAAAAGGCTGTGACAACTTAGTTTGCATAACAGTTGGTACAGGTATCGGCTCTGGTATCGTAATCAACGGTAAACTTGTACGTGGCGCAAGCAACACGGCTGGTGAAATTGGTCACATCAAACTTTTCGCAAATGGTGAGAAACTTTGTGGTTGTGGTGATTATGGTTGTTTAGAAGCATACGTTTCAGGACCTTCAATCGTTGCAATGGCAGAAGAATACTTAAAAGGTGGTAAATCTACAAAATTCAGAGAAATGGCTGAAAATGGTGAAATTACACCTTACATCGTTGCTAAAGCAGCAGAACAAGGCGACGGCGTTGCGAATATGATTTTCAAATTTATGGGTGAATACTTAGGCACAGGTTTAGCAAGTGTTGTAAATCTATTGAACCCAGAAAGAATTATCATCGGCGGTGGCGTTGCTGCTTGTGGCGATTTGTTATTAAAACCTACAAAAGAAGCTCTTATGAAACGTGCAATGCCTGTTTCAGCTGAAGCTGTTGAAATTGTTCCAGCTCAATTAGGTAACAACGCAGGCGTTATCGGCGCAAGTTTATTGATTGAATCGTAGTTATGGCAGTATATTTTTATTACGGTGATGAAGATTATAATATTGATTTAGCAATCGAAGCCTTAAAAAAAGGGTTGGATAAGAATTTTGCGTCTGTAAATTTCAAAAAATTGTATTATCCAAAATATCCTGATTTAATGCTTGCAGTGCGCTCTCAAGGTATTATGTTTGGAAAAACTTTGACCGTAATAAACTGCAACCGTTATTTTTACGGAGAAGACAAAGAAAAAGCCATAAGTTTTGAGGATAACGAATTAAAAGAACTTGAAACAGCATTAACCAACAATATGGAAGGCTGTGATATAGCTTTTTATTTAAACTATCCGGCTGATGAACGTAAAAAAATCGACAAGCGTAAAAAGATTTTCAAAATTCTTTCAAAATTCAATTCGCAAGAATTTTTGCGTTATCAAATGAATTATTACGGCAAACAAGATTTGTCAGCTTGGTTAAAAAAACAAGGCAAGTCAAAAGGAATAGCTCTTGAGCAACCTGCTATTGATGAATTAATCGAAAGTGTTGGTAATCATTTAAGAGAACTTGATTATGAGTTAGACAAACTTAAATTATTTGCTTATCCAGAGAAAAATATTACAAAAGCAATAGTGAAAGAAATCTGTGTTTCAAACGAAGATTTGTTCCATTTTACAGAACTTGTTATGTCTCAAGACTACGACAAGGCTCTTTTTGAATACAAAAAACTCTTGGATAAAAAGCACCCTCTAGAAATTTTGTCAGCAATTCAAACCATTTTAAGAAAAAGAATTTTGTTAAAAATAAATTCTAACAAATCGGTTGAAGAAATTGCCTCAATTACAGGAATGTCGGCAAAACAAGTTACTGCAATTATGAAAAATAGCAGAGGACAACAATTAAAGAATTTAGTAAAATTAAAAGAAAATTTAACTAATGCAGAGTATAGAATAAAGTCAGGGCAATCGATTGACGGCGAAATGGAGGTGCAAAATGCACTTCTTAGATAAGTATCCTTTTTTGGTAAAATATTTTGAAAATGGGATTAAAAATCCTGACAAATCTATTGCTCATAGCATTTTGTTATACGGACACGATTTGCAGGCGCAATATGACCTTGCGCTATACATTGCAAGGCTTTTAAACTGCAAAAAAGATAAAAATTATGACTGCAATTGCCTTGATTGCAATTGGATTAGAATGGGCGAACACCCTGCAGTATTAACTATTTCACGAGTTGATAACAAACCCGACGGAGACGAGTCAAAAACAGTTATTTCAATACGACAAGCTCAAGAAATTAAGCAATCTCTTTTGACATCTTCTGATTTTCACAGAGTTTTCATTTTCTGTGACAGAGACAACGACGACAACATTCAAGGTTTGAACAAGCTAAATTTCCAAGAAGAAGCTGCAAATGCCCTTTTAAAAACGATTGAAGAACCACCAGCAAAAACAACCTTCTTCTTTTTAACTCGTGACAAAGAGGATTTAATCTCAACGATAATTTCTCGTTCTCAATGTTTCTTTGTACCTTCTTTTGAAAATACAGACTACAATTGGGATAACATTAAAGGTATTTTTGAAAACTATTACGAATTTGGACGAGGTGAGGTTTTCGACCTTGCAAAAAAACTGAATGATGTTTCCTCTGATGCAATCAAGACTTTAGACGAAATGCAAAATTATATGCTTTCACTATTAAAAAGCAACCTTGATAACAAACAAATTCAGCTAAAATTAATGCACGACATTGAAGCTGTTGAACTAGCGAAAAAAGAAGTTACAGCAAGCGTTTCACCAATTAATGCATTTGAAAATTTATGCCTTGATATTATCAAGTAGTTCGTTATAAATTTTTATTGTGGTAAGACAAATTTTTAATCGTCTATCAACAAGGCTTTTAATTGTGTAATCGTAACAAGCCATTAATGCTTTATCCAAGCCGTTTTCTTCATCAAGAATTTTATAAACTTTTTCGCGCCAAGATTTATCGCGAGTGTTAGGTTCGATTTTGTCTGCCAAGAAGATTATTTTTTCAAAAGTTGTCATTTTCAATTTGCCGACTGTATGGCAATAAATTGCTGATAAAATTTCTTCGTCTTCAACTCCAAACTCTGTTTTTGCAACATAAGCGCCAGCTGGAGAGTGAAAAGTTTTTGGATTTAGCAATTCTTCTGGGTCACAATCCATTTTATTTTCAATAATTTCTTTTAAATCTTCGTTTTTGTAGCATTTTGCACAATCGTGAATCAAGCCTGTAAGATATGCTTTTTCTTCATCAAGACCATATCTTTTGGCTAAATCTTTTGCACAATCGGCAGTACCCAAAGAGTGCAAATATCTTTCTTCATTTAAGTTTTCTTTAAGCCATTCTTTAATTTCAGCATTATTTTTCATTATCTTTTTCTTCGTCCTCTAGATATAAACCATGTTTTTTAATATATTCTTGAACCTTTTGTGGAACAAGATTTCCGATAGGTTTTCCATGTTTAATTCTACTTCTAAGAACAGTTGATGACAAGTTTATAAATGGCATATCAACACATACAAAGTTGTAACCTGCATTTCTAAAGCGTTCTAAAGAATCAGGGTTAAAATTTTCTTCTCGAGGGAAAACAAC